>JANQTG010000232.1:0-4076 GCA_030731855.1 Cellulophaga sp.
GAAATATTAGAAAATTTAAATTTAGATGCTGAAGCTTTTTTAAATTGCGATCCGGCGTCATCTTCTATTGAAGAAATTTATATGGCCTATCCTGGCTTTTACGCCATTGCCATTTATAGGCTTGCACACGAGTTGTACACTGAAGGCTTTCCATTAGTTCCGCGGTTAATGACCGAGTATGCGCATCGCCAAACAGGTGTTGATATTAACCCTGGTGCACAAATAGGAAAATCGTTTTTTATTGATCATGGAACGGGAGTTGTTATTGGTGAAGCTGCTATTATTAAAGACCATGTACGTATTTATCAAGGTGTTACATTGGGTGGCTTGTATGTAGCTAAAAGTTTACGCCAAACAAAAAGACACCCAACAATTGAAAGGAACGTGACTATTTATGCAAATGCTACCATTTTAGGAGGAAAAACAGTTATTGGCGAAAATAGTATTATTGGCGGTAATGCTTTTATTACCAGTTCTGTTCCTGCAAATTCTACCGTTTATCATACCTCAGAAGTAAAAATAAAAACAAGTCCCAATGTCTCATAGTATTTTAGATTTAATAGGCAATACTCCACTTGTATTGTCTCGTGCTTTAAATACCAACCCGAATGTAAAATTATTCTTTAAGCTCGAAGGCCATAACCCTGGTGGAAGTGTAAAAGATAGAGCTGCATTTAATATGATAAAAAGCGGTTTAGACCGCGGCGATATTACAAAAAATACACCCCTTATAGAAGCAACTAGTGGCAATACCGGAATTGCTTTAGCCATGATTGCAGGTATTTACGGTTTAACTATTGAATTAGTAATGCCCGAAAATGCTACGAAAGAACGTGTACAAACCATGCGTGCTTACGGTGCTAAAGTTACCTTAACACCCGCTGATGTTGGTATTGAAGGTGCTAGAGATTATGCAGAAGCAAAAGTAAAAAATGAAGGATTTTTTATGCTCAACCAATTTGGTAATGATGACAACTGGAAAGCTCATTACAAGACTACAGGTCCTGAAATTTGGAATGATACTGAGGGCGAAATAACACATTTTGTATCTTCCATGGGAACTACAGGCACTATTATGGGAACCTCTACCTATTTAAAAGAACAAAATAAGCATGTAAAAATTGTAGGTGTACAACCTACTGATGGTTCTAGCATTCCAGGTATTCGAAAATGGCCTCAAGAATATTTACCTAGAATATTTGATGCCACAAAAGTAGATCAGGTTATTGAAGTTAGTCAAGACGAAGCTGCACAAATGGCTTTACGATTGGCAAAAGAAGAAGGTATTTTCTCTGGCATGAGTAGCGGCGGCGCGGCTACTGCTGCCTTAAAACTAGCTAGTACTTTAGAAAGTGGTGTTATTGTTAGTATTGTTTGTGATCGTGGTGATCGGTATTTATCATCAGGATTATTTGATGAATAGTTGCTAAGTGTTTTGATTTTTAGTTTCTAGTTTTAGGCAAAAAAGTTGATGATTGGTATTAAAAAAGAGTTTCAAGTGTAAGGTTTTCATTTAGTGAAATAGCAATTAAAGTGTACACCTTTTTTACTTCGTATTTCTAATTTGGTATTTTTCGCTTCATACTTAGTACTTAATACTTTGTACTTAAGACTTCATACTTTTCACAGCCAATTTTTAGATTTGAAGTAAATCAATAATCCAACAAACATAGCAATCATAATACCCCAGACACCCAAATAGCCATAATCCCAATGCAATTCTGGCATGTGATCGAAATTCATCCCGTAAACACCAACAATAAAAGTAAGTGGAATAAAAATAGAAGCCATGATGGTTAATACTTTCATCACCTCGTTCATTTTATTGCTCATGTTACTCATGTACATTTCCATTAAACTCATAGACATTTCTCTATAAATCTGTAAACTTTCATTTATTTCAATACAATGGTCTTGTACATCTCTTAAAAAAAGCTTGGTATCACTTGAAATCAACTTACTTTGTGTCTCTACTAAACGACTTACAATTTCTTTAACGGGTGCTATTTTTCGACGAATTTTTAAAACTTCTTTTTTTAAATCTTGAATTTTATGGGCTACCTCTGGAGTTGGGTTGTCGTAAACTTCGTCTTCTAAACTCTCAATCGTATCGTTTATATGTTCTAGAATAGCAAAATAGTTATCTACAATCGCATCTAATAAAGCAAAAAAAAGATAATCTGCTCCTCTAGTTCTAATTCGACCCGATTTATTCTTAATCCGTTCTCGAACGCCATTAAAAACATCATCTTTCAATTCTTGAAAAACAACTACCGATTTTTCAGTCAAAACCATCGCTAAATGTTCGCTGACTATTTCGTGTTGTTCATTTAAATATAACATATTAAAAACACCAAAAATGTAAGCATCATATTCGTCAATTTTTGGTCGTTGTTGTGTGTTAACTGCATCTTCGAGAACTAAAGGATTTAGTCCTAACAATTTTCCAAGATTATCTATGTAGGCTTCATCACTAATCCCGGCAACATCAATCCAAGATGTAAGG
Source organism: Cellulophaga sp. (assembly GCA_030731855.1). Taxonomy (GTDB): domain Bacteria; phylum Bacteroidota; class Bacteroidia; order Flavobacteriales; family Flavobacteriaceae; genus Cellulophaga. The sequence continues at coordinate 2,507 of JANQTG010000232.1, forward strand.
TGCGATTTTTCAGATTCTTTTATTTCTTCTAAAGAATTTGGAGCAATAAATTCAATAACTTCTTCGTCATAATTAATGATAGAAACCGTTGTTAAAGACCCTTCTCTTACACCCATATAGGTGACGGTACCAGGCGCTTTATTTATGTTTTTTCTTAGATTTAAAGGCTTGGAAAGTTTTTGTTTTAATCTTTGTTTTTTTGTGGCCATTTAGAGCTATCGTAATACAGTTGTAACTGTTTTTAAAAGTACTTAAATATTAGCTTAAAAATAAATTTCTACTTAAAATTGACACTATTTAATACTAATCCCGAACCTGGAGCAACAAATGGCAATTTCATTTCGCTTTCTTTACTAAGTGAATATACTATCTCTTCTAAAGAAAGTTCACCTTTGCCTACTTGAACCAAAACCCCCATAATCATTCGGATTTGATAGCGCATAAATCCTTCTCCCTTTATGTGTAAAGCATAACTTTTTTCTGGAAAAAAACTAGCACTTATAATTTTATTGGGCTTAAGAACACATGAAGTGATGGTTCTTATAAATCTTGTATTTTCTTGTAATTTAGCAGTATATGATTTAAAATTATGCGTTCCTTCAAAAAAACTAGCAGCTTGTATCATAAGCTCAATATTTAAATCATCTAAAAAGGTAACTAGGTAAGGTGCACAAAACGGGTGACTTTTTTCACCAAATGAAAATAAATAAATATACTCTTTTTCTTTGCTATTCTGAATGATATTAAAACTTTCATCAACCGCAGAAATAGTTAAAGCTCTAATATCTGGTGGTAAGTTTTTATTAAATTGATGTAAAAAATCAGGTAAATCTTGTAATGGATCATCGTCTAAGTACAACTCAAAAACTGCTTCTAAGGCAGAGACTTTGGCATCAGTTCTACCAGCACCCAATATTTTAAATGTGCGATTCGCTAGTACGTATTTGAGCGTTTTTATCAACATAGCCTCCACAGTCTTTTGCCCTGGTTGCTTTTGCCAACCGCTATACCGAAAACCTAAGAACTGAATGGTGATAATGTAGTAATTACGTTGGCGTTGCATTGAACTGGTTTAGAAAAAAAATATAATATTTCCGTTGAGAATACATTTAGTTTGAGATTTAAAAAATAATCAAAAGCTTGGTTGATTTAAGAAATTATTATAATTCTAAAAATTAATTTCATATTTAATAATTTAAATATGAAAAATACAAATTACATCTTCTTTAAAATATCAATTTCTGTTTTTTCACCCTTATTTAAACTGGTTAATGTTTTAATATCATTACTATCATCTTTTACTTCAATAATTGCCGTAGTAGTTCCAATTGTTCCAGTAGATTCTGCTATTATTGTAATTCGTGTTGTATTAGCAGTCACTGGAACCTCTATTAATTCTTTCTTTTCTGAAATTTGATGTTTAAATAAAATAACTTTCCCATCTTTTTGAATGGTAATCACGTCATTATCTATTTTTCCACCGTCGTATATATAAAATTTTACCGATTTAGATTTTGTAAAAATTGAAGTAACCTGGTCGAATTTGTGACTCACTTCATTCCAAAATTTC
>JANQTG010000232.1:4086-9204 GCA_030731855.1 Cellulophaga sp.
AACCTGGTCTTTTTTCAAAATATTCAGATTAATAGAATCCATAATTTTTACCTTATTATACTGAGCTTTTAAGCTATCGCTAACTTTTTTGGAGTTATTTACTTTTTTTGTAAGTTTTGATTCTAGCTTTTCAATTTTTTCAATAGCATTTAAAAATATTTCTCCATTAATACACTCAACACCATCATTAAATTTCCCTAAAAAAGTTCCTTTAAATGATTTTGTTTTTCCCAGTTTAAAACTTGTTGGCTGAAAATGAATGAAACAAAAGTCGTTTTTTACAAAAATAGATTTTGTGTATACTATACCAGTTTCATAAAATGATAACATGTTGTCTTTATCATTATAGGTACCTTTAATACTAGATTTAGTTTCATGTTCTCCTCCAAAATCAGTAACAGAATATCCTGATATTTTTCCATTATTTTCCTCGAATTCAATTTTGTAGGTTAGTGCTGTAGAATCATTCAATTTAATAGCCCCAATATATTCATTTGAATTTTGACCAAATGCGGAAAAAAAATTGAAAATTGTGATAAAAAGAAAAAATAATCTCATGAAGAAAAATTAAAATATTAGGAAATAAAAAAACAATATGCTTTACATGCATATTAATTACTAAAAGAAAGCTTTTGAAAATCTACATATGCTTATCTAAAAAAGAAGGAACTTTCTTATTCATCACAATAAAAAAAGACTTTAACCAATATAGAAATAATAAGGGAACTACAATAAAAGTGAGTTTATTAAAAGACCAAGCACCTTCAAAATCTAAATGAATGAAATGCATAGTACCACGAGTAAGACCACAAGCATAACATTCAATATTTGCTAATAATATAGAGAGACAAACGCTGTTGCCTTTGTCAAAAAAATCTACGGGAAAAAACAAAAGAAAAAAAGGGGCAAGAAATATGCCCCAAAAAAATATTTTTTTAACTAATGGATTCCTCAAACTATAAAGTCTTAGTGTAATTTCCATCTTTTGGCTGTAAATCGCCAGTTACAATTCTAATCAAATCGATTAGCGCCCAAATACCACAACCACCTAAGGTTAATAGTTGAACTACACCTTGCCAAGTGTATCCTAAATAAAATCTGTGGATACCCAAACCACCAACAATCAACACTAAAATAAGTGCAATAACTTGGCTTTTACCACTTGCAGCATCAAAAGCTAAAGAAACATTCTCTTTTTGAACGTTTTCAGTTACTTCTGTAGTTGCAGTAGTTCTTTTTACTGGAAAAGAAGCGTAGGACATAGAAAGTGATCCTGAAACAAAAAATAAAATGGCGAAAAGTAATTTGATCTTCATGTTAAATTAAATTAAGTTGTTAAAAGTCTAAATATAATAATTCTTGTTAATACTTGTTAAATTTTTAAACACTATTATTGAAAATTTTCTCTACAAACGATAGCCTAAAGTGCTTACTATTTAATAGCTAAACACTTAACAGATTATGAAAACTTTAAAGGTTTAAAAATAGTATAGCCACTAATAATTTTTTTACTATAACAAAACTATTAAGAATTTATTTTCAATTCCCCTAAAACCCATCTGCGGTTATCTCCACTTGTTTTACTTCTCCATATTTTTTAGCTAATTCTCCTATTTCAGATGCTTTCCCAACCAATACAAATTGAAGATTATCTTTTGGAAAGTACTTTTCAATCAGTTCTTTAGATGTTTTTAAACTTAACTCATCTACTTGTTTGGTAAATGTATTGATGTAGTTTTCGTCAAAATCAAATACAAACATGTCAGTTAATAAGCCTGCCAAAGCGCCATTAGTTTCATAATCTGGTGGAAATTGACCTTTTACATAGTTTTTAGCAGAGGTTAAGATAGCATCATCCAAACCTTTAATATGCAGTCGGTTATAGGTTTCTAAAGCTAAATCTATTGCTTGCTCCGTTGTTTCATTGGCAGTAAACGTACTAATGATAAAATTACCGCCCATTTTATACGGACTAAAGCTACTTCGAGCACCATAAGTTAAGCCAGAATTTACGCGTAATTCATCATTTAACCAAGAGGTAAAACGCCCACCGAGAATGGTATTAATAACACTAATACCTACATAATCGGGATTATTTCGTGCTATGCCTTTGCCTCCAATATAAAAAGTTGTTTCTGTAGCATCGGCCTTATTTACTAGCAAAACATTCGATTTGTCTAGTGCTGGTATCCCATTTAAATTTACTTTTGGGGCGCTATTTCCTTTCCAGGTACCAAACAGTTTTTCTAATTGTGTTTTCATGGCTTTGGTATTAAAATCGCCAACAACAGCTATTGCTGATGCTGATGGCACAAAATGTTTTGCATAAAAATCAACAATAGTCTTATTCGTTATTTTTTCAATAGAGGCTTTTGTACCCACTTCTGCATTGCCATAAGGATGCGCTGAGTACACAAAACTATTGTAGTAGCTTCCGATTACAGAACGTGGACTTTCTTTCATTTGATCCATTTCTACTAATCTTCGGCTTAACATTTTATCAATTTCTTCTTTGGGAAATGTCGGATTCATCAAAACATCTTTTATAATGCTAAGAATTTGCTCTTGATCTTTTTTCATAAATGAAGACGACACAAAGGCATTCTCTTTTCCTGCACCAGCACGGATTGTTGCACCTACAAATTCGGTATTTTCTTCAATGGCGCTTTTAGCGTAGTTTTTACTTCCTAACAACATAGCGTCTGCTGTAATACCTGCCAAACCAGCTAGTTCTTTAGTATCATAAATTGCCCCAGCAGGGAACACCCCTCTAAACTGTATTAAAGGAACTTCGTGCTGCTCCATTAAATAAATGGTAAGTCCGTTTTTTAATTGAAATTTGGTGTATTCAGGTAATTTAAAATTGTCTTGTGCTGCTATTGGAAATGCAAAAAGTGTAAGAATTGATAATAAGAATAGCTTTTTTATATGTTTATTCATAGTGTAATTTTTATTGAATTAGTGTAAGCCTGGTTATTTTGATTCGGTTTGCGCTTCTGGTTCGTTATTTTGTAACACCCCAACCGTTCTATTTTTTTGCGTAAAATAAGTATTAGCAACCCGCTGAATATCTTCTACGGTTACTTTTTCGTACGCTTCTGGTGCGGTATACATCTTTTTATAATCGTCAAAATACAATTCGTACGTGCCTAAAGTATTGCTCTTGCCATCAATAGTTTCTAGCGTTTGGTAAAACTCCATCAGTTTTTGATTTTTCACCTTTTGAAGTTCCTTCGCTGTAATTCCGTTTTCCTTCACATCATCCAAAACACTTAAAATGCCTGCTTCAACTTGGCCAGCATCTATATTTTGATTTGCAACACCATAGATATAAAATAAATTAGGATCAAAACTTTCTGGCATATAACTGAACACAGATGTTACCAATTGTTTTTCATCTACCAAGTTGCTATACAATTTACTGCTTTTACCATTGCTCAATACAGAATTTAAAACGTCTAGCGCATAATAATCTTCATGTTTTGTAGCTGGAACATGATACGCTAGTAATACATTTGGTGTGCTCACTTGTTTATGCACCATAACGCGTTTTTCTCCTCTTTGTTCTGGCTCAACAGTGTGTACTTTTCTCGGGGTTGCTTTTGAAGCGATAGGCTCAAAATACTGTTTTGCTAATTTTTTAACTCCTTCTAAAGTAACATCACCCGAAATAACCACAACGGCATTATTAGGCGCATAATAGGTATCAAAATAAGTTTGTAAATCTTCAATCGTCCAGTTTTTAATATCCGATTCATACCCAATAACCGACCAGCGATATGGGTGTGCTGAAAAGGCAGAAGCTTTTACTTCTTCGCTTAAATTCCTAAAGTTAGAGTTCTCTAACCCTGTACTACGTTCGCTAAGCACTACTCCCCTTTCGCTCTCGACCATTTTTGGATCTAAAGCTAAATCGCCAATGCGGTCTGCTTCTAGATCGAAAATAGTTTCTATAGATGATGAAGGAAACCAATCGGTATATACCGTAACATTTTCTGTGGTGTAGGCATTGTTGCTGCCTCCAGCAGCTTCCATAGTTCTATCGAACATTTTAGGACCAAATTTTTTAGAACCATTAAACATCATGTGTTCAAAAAAGTGAGAAAGCCCCGTAATACCTGGATATTCGTTTCTAGAACCTACTTTCCAAAAAATATACATATTAGCATTTGGGATGGTATGGTCTTCTAAAACCATAATTTTCATTCCGTTTGCAAGTGTAAAGGTTTTAACATCTTCTGCTTTGCTTTGTGAATACACTAGCATTACACATTGCAATGCTATTAGTGTTAGGATTATTTTTTTCATTTTCAAATCTATTTAGTTCGAAAATAAAGATAGTAATATGCTGTTATACAAAAGTAAAATTTCATGAAAAATGATTAAAAAGTTATGAAAATGCATTTTACGGATTTTTTCACCACAGCTTTTTATCACTTCTCAACATTGCTTGTATTTCAACGATTCGTATCCAATAAATAAAACCTAGTATCGTTTTTATTTCCGAACGGGTTTCCCAAAGACCTAACAACCTACTTTATGACGCTATTTTTACGCCTTTTTCCCCTAAGGATACTACTTTTATTATCAGCAGTATTACTGCTGATATTAAATGTATTTAGTTTTTACGGATTGTTTGTAGACGAATTCTCTTTTTCAAAGTTCGATAACTATATTTTCCCTTTCTTAACCATCATTCATTTTATTTATTTGTACACGTTGTGGAAAAAAAATAAAAATTCTGAAACTCCTGATGTGTTTTTAAGAAATATAGAATACGCTTTGTATTTTATATATATGATATACATTTTCAAATTTGCCGAATATGTCTTTAGATTTTGGAAATTTACAGATTTCAAAAATGAAATTGTGCCAGAAAACTTTATCCCAATAGGTACTTTTTTAATTACGATGCATTGTTTGTTGCTCATAATAACCCCTCTAACTTTTATCGTAAGAAAAAGAATAATTGGAAAGTATAATTTTGATGAATTACACGATACTATGGATTCTTGGAAATAAAAAAAAATCCTAATGAATACAAGTCATTAGGATTTTTTTTGGTGATCAGCTCAAAAACTATAAATCACTTAAAAAACTACTGTACAAATCTTTAAA
>JANQTG010000233.1:0-6379 GCA_030731855.1 Cellulophaga sp.
TTAAATATACGCAAGTGCCAAATCAAATATAATAAAATAACTTTAACCGCGCATCACAAGCATAGTCTTTGTTTGGTAAAATAAATTATATGCGTAAAGTGAATATCAATTTGAATATTTATTATATTTAGCATTTATTTGATATCTATAATACGCACAACAAAATGGATTTTAAACACTACAACTTTATTGCAGGAACGCATCGAGATAAAAAAGTAATTTGGATTCAGTTTACTTATGATCAAATTTTGGTAAGCCATTTAAGAACACGTTTTCCTTCGGCAAAATGGAGTCAAAGCGCTAAGTCCTGGTACCTTCCAGATCTTAGCGCTATAAGAGATGTTTTGGGAATGTCAAAAGTAGACGAACATTTAAAAGTATTAAGTCAAATTCCTCAACAAAATCAGATTGCTTTTCAAGAATACTATAACCAACTAAAACTAAAAGCTTATAGTGCTAATACCATTAGAATGTATTTAGCTGAATTCGCACATTTACTTATAATATTAAAAAATTATCCCGTAGATAATTTATCACAGGAACGCATTAAAGATTATTTTCTGTACTGTGTAAAAATATTGAATATGTCAGAACGTAAAATGAATGGTAAAATAAATGCTATTAAATTCTATTTTGAAAAAGTAAAGCATCAGCCTCAAATGTTTTTTGATATTCCAAGACCTAAAAAACCAGTAACACTTCCTAAAATGCTGAGTAAAAATGAAGTAAAAAGGCTTTTTACACAAGTCAATAATAGTAAACACCTGCTTAGTTTACAATTATGTTATGGCATGGGCTTACGGGTTAGTGAAATTGTAAAGATCAAAATTCATCATATTGATAGCGATAGAATGCAAGTGCTAATTTCTGGCGCAAAAGGTAAAAAAGATCGCTATGTTAATTTGCCAGAAAGTGTTTTAGAACTTCTTCGAAATTATTATAGAGAATATAGGCCTAAAGAATGGCTTTTTGAAGGTCAGTACGGAGGTGTATATAGTACAAGAAGTATTCAGGCTATTTTTAAGCGTGCTATGTTGAAAGCTAAAATCCATAAAAAAATTGGGATCCATGGTTTACGCCATAGTTATGCCACACATTTGTTAGAAAGCGGAGCAGACTTGCGTTTTATTCAAAAATTACTGGGTCATCATAGTATTAAAACAACACAAATTTATACGCATGTCTCCAATTCGGCCATTACAAATATAAAGAGCCCTTTAGATTCGCTTTAGCGATCTTGTATAAAGAAAAAGCATTAAATAATTAAAAGATGTATTGAAAGTAAGGGATAATTCAAATGTTGAACTAGGTTAATTACTAGATACCACTAGCTTTTTTCGAACTTATTTTTTTGTTGCGGGTATTGTTTTTTAAACTTTGGAACCTACTAGCCGGTAGGCTGGTTTGTAATTTCCTTTTTTTTGAAATTTAACACCTAGCAGGTGCTGTCTTTAAGTTTTAGCATTCTAGCTTACTAAGTTTTGAGAAACTTTCATAACCCACATTTTCTGTTGGTACGCATTATTTATTTTTGAATAGTATGATACTAGTGCGTTACTCCAAGAATCGTGCTTTTTTAAATAAACATACCGATAGTTATTTTCTGGATTAATGAAGTAACTAGCATTTAACCCTTGGGAGTTTAGTAATTTTACAAAACTATTGGCATTTTTTGCACTTGCAAAAACATTTGCAATAATGTAATAACCACCATCAACGCCTGATACTTTATAGTTTTGTATTTGAGGCGCGCTTGTTGCAATTACATTATCTTTTGCAATAGTGTTATTCTGAACGGTGCCCATGTTATATTTAGACGACTTCTCTTTTATTTTCTGCGTATTTTCTGCGTAAGCACTGTTGCTATAGTTGCTTGAATTGTCAACATTCATGATCCATTTATCGCCAGTGTAATTGTCATTGATGTTAGACTTATAAGAAGTTACGGCATCGTTCCAGGTAGCATCGTGTTTTAAGTACACATAATGTAAGCCGTTTTGCTTATTTTCAAAATAATCAGCCGCTATTCCTTTTGCTTTAAGTTCGTCTATAAATTTTTGCATGTAGTGCGTGTTTTTATACACATTTGCTACCACATAGTAGCCATCGTTTACGCCTTCTAAGTTTCTAAATTTTCTACTTTTTATGGAGTTACTTTTTGCTAGATGAGTAAAGGCATCTTTTTCTTGTTCCTGTACTACATTTTCTTTAATGGTTGCTCTTTTTGGGGCAGCAGCTATGGCAGGTTCACTATTTAAATTCGACGCTACCTTACTATTAGTTAGGTTTTTAGTGGTTTCTTTATTTGCTGCGATAGCATCAATTGTAACTGTTCTGCTGTTCGTGTTGGTTTCATTCGTTTGTGCTTTTTCAACAGGTGTATTTTCAGTTTTAATAGCATTCACACTATTTAAATCTGATAAAACATAACTATCGGTATTTTTTGTTTCAAGTACAGGTGCCACTTGCTTTTCGTTATCAGCTAAACTTGTGGCATCTTGTGTTTTTACGTTATTAAGCAAATATATTTGTTTGGCTTTTTCTTCAATTTGTGGGTTTTCTCCGTTGGTTTCTCTGCGAACCATACGCATCACCATTTCAAACCTACGTTCTAAATCGCTATTTCTGCTTTCTTCAATAGAGTCTTGTCTAAACATTAATTCGGCCAAAACTTCATTATTTTCTGCTAAAGCTTTTCTTAATTTTTCTAGCTCTTCGTCTTTTGTACCTAAAGCAGCAACGTCTTCTTCTAGATCGTTTTGAGCAAGTTCGTTTTCGTCTTCAAACAATACCCGATCTTCGGTTAAATTTGGTGTGATAGAGTAGGCAAATGAAATTTCGTGTGTAAGTCCAAAATTGTTAAAATTATTTGTGATGCCTTTTTCCATGGTATACCCAAGCGATAAACGTTTGTTTAAGTTAAAGCCAATACCGGCAGAGGCGCCATAAAAATCATCATAACCACCTTGTACCCAGCCAATTTTTGGAAGATCAAGAATTAAACTTCCACCTAAAATAATATCTTTCTCTGCACTTTCGAACTTCTGCCCTGCCCTTTTTACACGGGCTAATGGCATAAGACGTCCGCCTTCAAAAATTCCATTCTCATCTTCAAACATATGGGTATATTGTAAATGGCCAGAAAAGGTTTTGTCAGCAAAATCAGTAATAGAAGTACTTGTTTTTAAATTATAATCAAATAAGTTTTCTGCAAAAACACCAAAATCGAACTTCCCGTAAGAGATATTAAAACCAGGCTGAAAAGATAAAAGGTTGCTTTCTTGAAAACCATCTAATAAAGGATCGTTAGGGTCTACAGTACTACTTCTACCTCTATCTAAACCACTGCGGTAATAGGAAACATTCGCACCAAAAGTAAAATTACTTTTATCGCTTAATTTAACACCATACGCATAGTTGGCAAGTACGCCGTAATTGCTAATGATACCAAATTGCTGAGAAAATAGGCTTAAGCCTAAACCTGTTCTATCATTCATTCTACCACTATAGCTTAAAAAATACGTTTGAGCATTATTGTCAACGGTGGCAGATTGGTTTCTATGTAATAAATTAAAGTACGATTTATCTTCCCGCACCGTAGAAAAAGTTGGGTTGATTAAAAATCGATTAAATTTTAATAGGTTTTGCGATGGTACATCATACGTTAAAAACGGATTTTCATCCTGCGCATTAACTTTTAGTAGTGCCATAAAACATAAAAAACCGAAAAGTATATATTTTTTAAACATCTTGTTTTGTGCTAATTTTTATATAACGATTATTTAATAACAGTTATTGTTCCCTGTTTTACAACCTCATTGCCTTTTTGAAGGGTATAATAAAATATCATATTCTGTGTTGGAAATGTCATTGAAGATTGTGGCCAATTATTTTGATAATTGGTAACATTTAAAAGTTCTGTTCCTTGTGTGTTTTGTATAATTACCCTAACGTCATCTTGGTTAGCGTATGTATTGGGCAGTAACCACAGATCATTTATACCATCGCCATTAACTGTAATAACATTGGGTATTCTAAACGTATCTCGGTAGCTTACCGTTATTTCTTTAAGTACCACGCAGGCATCAATAAAAGCTGTTAAAATATAAGTGCCTTCATTGGTTAAGGTTACGCTACTAGAGTTGCTTATAACGTTGTTACTTTCATCTCGCCATTCGTAAGCTGTACCGCCGTTGGCTGTGACAGTTCTAGAACTTCCTTCAACCAAAACAAGATCTTCTGGGGCATCTAAGCTTATTAAAGAAGCATCAAAGGGGTTTATGGTTATTTCATTTGAGCTTATGGGGCAACCTTCTCTAGAAATAACCAATTGGTATATTCCTGTTTCAGATGTTGCTAATGTTGTATCTGTAGTGTTTACAACAGTGCCATTTCTAAGCCACTGGAATGTTTCACCCGTTAAATTATTAGTAGTGCTTACCGTAATTGTTTCTGTGTTATTACAAACCGTTAAATCGCTTGCGGTTATACTAACTACTTCGTCTGATTTTAATACAACAGGCAAACTGTTTGAGGTCATTAAAAAGCTGGCAATACTAGCGTCTAATGTATACACTCCATTTTCAGTAACTTGTGTTAAACTTATAGTTGCTGCTGTAGCACCAGGAACATCTATGCCATCTTTTTTCCATTGGTAGCTTAGACTGTCTTTTAAATCTGCTGTAACATCTGTTCTTATGCCAGCAGAAGATACAGCATTGATGATATTTACATCTAAAAGTATGGTGCTATTATCGCAATCAGAATAACTGGTAGTATAATTAGTTACAAGCTCTAAACTAGTAGGAGCTACAATAGTGGTCGTTCCTGAATTTGTAGTTGCGGCACATGCTCCACTCTGTAATACTTGTACATAATAAGTTCCGGCCTGGGTAGTATTATAGGTATTATTTGTTGCTCCAGCTATAGCGGTACCGTTTCTAAACCATTGGTATGTTGGGCTACTTGCTGTGGTATTTACTTCTAAAGTTTTGGTTTGGCCAGGAAGTATCACCATATCTAAGGCATTAGTTTCAGTAACGGTAAAACCACCTGTTTTTGTTATGGTAACAGGGGCAGTTGTTTCGGAACAAATACCATCACCTTCGATCTTAACGGTGTAATCGCCATTAAAATCTGCTAAATTTGTATCTATGGTATAGCTGAACTGTCCTCTTGTTCTAGCGCTAACTTCTACATTATTTTTGTACCAGGTATAAAACAAATCACTATTATTTATGGTAGCTTCTAATGGTGCTGCTGTTTCTCCAGCGCAAAATGCGGTGGTTGTAGGTGCGTTTATAGCAATGCCTAATTTTGTTCCACCTTCTACTGTTATTAAATTGGACAGGGTTCCCGCGGAGCCAGAACATACATTACCGTAATCTATCTCAACGCTATACATACCGTTTTGAGAAACAGTTATTGACGGTCCTTTATCTGGTAATACCGTTGAGCTTCTTCTCCATATATATTGATAAGTCTCTGCATTTGGAACGTTATCTACAGCAATTACAGCTGTACCACCGTCACAAATAGCTATTTTACCGTTTCCGATAATACCACTTCCGTTTTCTGTAATCCGTATAGGATTTCTATAGTTAATATAATACATGTTGTAAGCAATAGTTTCAGGACTAAATAAAACTGGGCTTGTACTTTTAACTCTTAATTTATAACCATTTCCTCTGGTATTCGTAGGTAAACTAAATTGAATATTAAAATCGTTAGAATTATTTCTATCGGTAACCGTAGTAAGGACAATGGGGTTTGTAAAGTTGCCTGTGGCGTCAGAAAGTTCTAATACAAAAGTGTTATCGCTATTTACGTTAGGGTTTGCAGACCATGTAAAATTTACGAAATATTCGTTGAAAGATGCAGAGGCACAGGCAGCCGTCCAACCAGAACCACTTCCGCCAAAATTTGGATTTCTAATGGGGGTTGGTCTGTTTAAGGTTTGCGCCACCATTCCGCAACTAAGAAGTAGAAACGTAATGATGAATATAAATGTTTTTGAGTAGGTCGTAGGTTTTTTCATGTGTTCTAACGTTAGGTTAGCATTTGGGTTGTAGCGCATTAACGACATTTAAGGTCAAAAATTGTAGTTCGTCTGATATTTTCGTTAAGATGCCTATAGCTGTCTCTATTACAGTATTTAACACCAAATATGTAATTTATTAAAAGCTTAAAATAGTTTATGTTGTCGTTCGGTTTAAATATGTTGTGAAATACATTTTTTCTAAGGTCTAGACTTTTTTATCTAGCACCATTCTTGCATTTTTGCTACCTTTGTTGCACAAATTTTTTGTAATGAACGATGTTTCAAAGTCTCTAAATTTTATAGAGCATATTATTGAAGATGATTTAGCAGCTGGCTTTT
>JANQTG010000233.1:6479-25468 GCA_030731855.1 Cellulophaga sp.
AAGTCTCTAAATTTTATAGAGCATATTATTGAAGATGATTTAGCAGCTGGCTTTTCTAAAGACTTGTTGCGTTTTCGTTTTCCGCCAGAGCCAAACGGATATTTACATATAGGCCACGCGAGTTCTATTTGTTTAAATTTCGGACTAGGTTTACGCTATGGGGCTCCAGTAAATTTAAGATTTGATGATACAAATCCTGCAAAAGAAGAACAAGAATATGTTGATGCCATTAAGAGAGATGTGGCATGGTTAGGTTTTAAATGGGATAAAGAGTTGTATGCTTCTGATTATTTTCAGCAGTTATTCGATTGGGCAATTCAATTAATTAAAGAAAATAAAGCCTATGTAGATAGTCAATCTTCTGAAGCAGTGGCCACGCAAAAAGGAACACCAACAGAACCAGGAACTGATAGTCCGTTCAGAAACCGAAGCATTGAAGAGAATTTAATGCTATTTCATGATATGAAAGCGGGCAAATACCAGGCAGGGGAACATGTATTACGTGCTAAGATTGATATGACATCTAGTAATATGCTGATGCGCGACCCTATCATTTATCGTATTTTACATAAAGCGCATCATAGAACAAATACCGATTGGTGTATTTATCCGATGTACGATTGGACCCATGGTGAAAGCGATTATTTAGAACAAGTATCTCATTCTTTTTGTACGCTAGAATTTGCCATGCATAGAGAATTATACGATTGGTTTTTAGATCAAGTTATCGATACAGATAAAGTGCGTCCGAAGCAACGAGAATTTGCACGTAGAAATTTTAGTCATACAGTTGTAAGTAAGCGTAAATTATTACAATTAGTAGAAAACGGAGTCGTTACCGGTTGGGACGATCCAAGAATGCCTACCATTTCTGGTTTACGCAGAAAAGGATATACCCCAGAGGCTATAGTTAATTTTGCCAATACCATCGGTATTGCAAAACGTGATAATGTGGTAGATGTTTCTTTGCTAGAATTTTCAATACGGGAACATTTAAATAAAATTGCACCTCGTGTAATGGCGGTTTTAGATCCTGTAAAGTTGGTCATTACCAATTATCCAGAAGGAAAAGAAGAATGGTTAGAAGCGGAAAACAATCCTGAAGACGAAAGTGCTGGTTTTAGAGAAGTGCCATTTTCTCGTGAATTGTATATTGAACAAGAAGATTTTAAGGAAGAAGCTAATAAAAAGTTTTTCAGACTTAAATTAGGTGGTGAAGTGCGTTTAAAAAACGGCTATATTATAAAAGCTGAGAGTTGTACAAAAGATACCGATGGGAATATTATAGAAATTCAATGTACGTACGATCCAAAAAGTAAAAGCGGAAGTGGCACCGAAGAAAGTCTACGAAAAGTTAAAGGCACTCTGCATTGGGTTTCAATTAAACATGCTTTTCCTGCGGAAATAAGGTTATACGACCGTTTATTTACAGATGAAACTCCAGATCAGCATAAAGATAAAGATTTTATGGATTTTATAAATCCAGATTCTTTAGAAGTTATTACAGGTTATTTAGAGCCAAGTTTACAAAAGGCAAAGGTGGAAGACATTTTTCAATTTCAACGAATTGGATATTTTAATGTAGATAAAGACAGTACGGCTGAAAAGTTAGTGTTTAATAAAACCGTCGGTTTAAGAGATACGTGGGCCAAAATTCAAGATAAAGATTAGATCAAATACTTCTTTTAGAAATACCTCTTCAATGCCTATTGAAGAGGTATTTTTTTTAAATAGTTCTTCCTCATCTTTTAATATCCTGCGATGTATTGTATTTTTAGTAATATTCCATTGGGTATACCAAGCGATCATACCAACGGCTTTGTGTTAAAATATGTTAAAAACACATTCATAAGGTATGGAAACAACTTTAGTATCGTCTGAAAGGTAAAATAAGCACCCATGAAGAAGATATTGGTTCTTCTATTTTTTATAACCGCTTCGGCTGCTCAATCGCAGGAAATGGCTATTTCTGAAATAGAATTCGAAGGTTTAAAAAGAACAAAACCTGCATTTTTAAAACGATTAATTAAGACGAAAGAAAAAACCACCTACGATAGTATTCTGGTGCTTGGCGATGTTGAACGACTAAAAAGATTACCTGGCATAGCCAACGCTAAGTTCATTCAAAAAAAAGAAGGTGATAGCCTAAAATTGGTTTATGAGATCGAAGAAAATTTTACTTTAATTCCTGGGGTAAGAATTGCTACGGCAAATGATGGAAGCTTTGCCTATAGAATTTCAGCTTTCGAATTCAATCTTTTTGGAAACAATCAGTTATTAGGCGCTTTTTACGAAAAAAATGTATTTAATTCTTATGGTGCCTTTTGGGAGCATCCTTTCTTATTTAGTGATAAATTAGGGGTCGGACTGAACTATCAAGATGTAACAACACAAGAACCCGTTTTCTTTGATGAGGGCGTTAAAAATTATCGTTTTAATGCACGTAACTTAGAAGCAAAGCTTTTGTTTTCGTTCGACTTTAATAACGAAGCAGAACTTGGGGCAATTCTCGTAAAAGAAAAGTACCAGTTTGAAGGTGAAAATTTTATAGAAGGTAGGCCTACAGAACTAAATGCAGATAAGCTTATCTATAGGGCGGCGTATCGGTATGTAAATTTAGATATAGCATATCAGTATTTTGATGGGGTACAAAGCGAATTTATAGGCCAATATGTAAATTTCTTAAGTGGGGATTCCCCAGGAGAATCCTTTTTAAATAGTTTTCTGTCGTTAAGAAACGACTTTTTGTATTACAAGAAAATAGGAACCAATGGTAACTGGGCAAATCGCTTTAGAGTCGCAGCCACTATTGGTAATGAAGATTCGCCCTTTGCCCCTTTTACCTTAGACAATCAGTTAAATATTCGTGGTGTTGGGAATACGGTAGATCGCGGAACAGCATCTTTGGTATTAAATTCAGAATATAGACATACTTTATATGAAAAAGGATGGTTTGTAGTACAAGGTAATGCCTTTGTTGATGTTGGGAGTTGGAGAAAACCAGGTGAAGATTTTAGTCAATTATTTGATGGTAGCGCTACCCGACTTTATCCTGGAGTAGGAATTCGTTTTATACATAAACGTATTTTTAATGCTGTTTTTAGGTTAGATTACGGTTTCGGAATAGGTAATGAAGCCACTAATGGAATTGTTTTTGGTATAGGCCAGTATTTTTAAGGAGTGCTTCGATGTGTTATAAATGATAAGGCGATTTATTGAAAGCTGGAATGTGAACCTTTTTGTGAAGTAGTCTAGTTCGGTTTTTTCGAAACAGATATCGTTTTTTTGAAAAGTTATATACTTTTGTCTAAAATTGGAAAAAATGAATTTTCATTTTAAACTTGATTAATTATTTCTTGGCATAGGTGTAAAATTTATGTTTTAGGTAAACATGACATAGATTTTATAATTTGTTTTGGAAAAGTAGAAAAAGGCCTGCATAGTTTTCTCTTATGATTATTTTAATAACGATTGGTATTTTAGATTAAAAACAACATTAATTGACGCCTTTTAGGCGGCTAATAATTTTTTGCAATATAATTTTATATCACTTACGTTTAAGTGTGCTCAAATTGGTTTAAAATCGATAATTGCTGGTACAAATCAATTTTAAGCACAAAACAATGATTGTGTGTTTTATTAGCGGTAATTTAAATATGGCTAGGAGTAAATACTGA
Organism: Cellulophaga sp.; assembly: GCA_030731855.1. Taxonomy (GTDB): domain Bacteria; phylum Bacteroidota; class Bacteroidia; order Flavobacteriales; family Flavobacteriaceae; genus Cellulophaga. Next base: position 10,157 of record JANQTG010000233.1, read on the forward strand.
ATAATAGAAAAACGCTGTAACAAAAAAAGTCCGATGCATATGCATCGGACTTTTTTGTACCATGCTATTTTTTAAATTATTCTTTTTTCTTCGGAGGTAATGCTTTATTTTTTTTCATGCTTTCTCCAATCATATTACTTGCGGTAAAGGATGCTACCATGTTATTTAGCATATCACTACCAGCTTGTGGTGAGTTAGGTAATAATATTAAATTAGCATTGGTATGTTCACCGATAGATTGTAAAGTATCATAATGTTGTGTTACCACAATTAGCGCAGATGCTTCTTGGGAATTAATACCTACTTTATTTAAAACTTCTACCGATTCTTCTAAACCTCTTGCAATTTCTCTACGTTGATCGGCAATACCCATACCTTGTAAACGTTTAGATTCTGCTTCCGCTTTCGCTTTTTCTACGATTAATATACGAGCTGCATCTCCTTCAAATTGCGCTGCTATTTTTTCACGTTCCGACGCGTTAATTCTATTCATGGCTTGTTTAACTTGCGCATCCGGATCAATATCGGTTACTAAGGTTTTAATAATATCATAACCGTAAACAGACATGTATTGTTGTAGTTCTCTTTTCACTGCAATTGCGATATCGTCTTTCTTAACAAAAACATCATCTAACTTCATTTTTGGAACCTCTGCTCTCACTACATCAAATACAAACGATGTAATTTGTTCGTGCGGATATTCTAATTGATAAAAAGCATCATATACTTGTTCTCTTAAAACAACATATTGCACTGATACTTTTAGTTTAACAAAAACATCGTCTAATGTTTTTGTTTCAATAACAACATCAAGTTGCTGAATTTTTAAACCTACACGTGCTACAATTTTGTCCACAAGTGGAATTTTCATGTGTAAGCCTGATGTTCTTACGCTATTGAATTTACCAAAACGTTCAATGATTACTGCCGTTTGTTGCTTAACCGTAAAGAATGATGAAAATAAAATGACTAATCCAATGAAGATTAGTGGAATTGTAAAATAGCCCATAGTTGTTTTTTTTAATTATTAATGAATTTACAAACTGTTTATCAAATAAGTCTATGTTTTAACAAATATGTTACAAGTGTACTATTTTTATCCCAAAACTTGGATAGCTTTTTCTATACGTTCTAGGGTTTCTTTTTTGCCTAAAGCACTGATAATATCAAAAATATGTGGACCCTTCATGTCTCCAACAATTACTAGTCTTAAAGGTGGCATAACATTACCAAACGAATAGGTTTTTTCACTAATCCATTGCTTTACTTTCTCTTCTGTATTTTTTGAACTGAAATTGTCAATAGTTTCAAGTACTGATAAAAGTTCATTCATGATATTTGAGGTATTTTCCTTCCATTGTTTTTTTAAGGCTTTTTCTTCGTATGTTTTCGGAGCTACAAAGAAATAATCGCTAAGTTCCCAAAAGTCTGATACAAAGGTGGCGCGTTCTTTTATCAATGCTATGATGTCCTCTAAATGTGCTTCATTTTGAGTGGTTACACCATTTTTAGAAAGTACTTTTTGAAAGTCTGGTATAATCAGTGCGTTCTTTTTTTCTTGCAAGTAATGCTGATTGTACCATTTGGTTTTATCAGGATCAAAACGGGCGCCAGATTTCTGTACACGTTCTAAACTAAACTCGGCTATAAGTTCTTCAAGCGAAAACAACTCTTGCTCCGTACCAGGATTCCAACCTAGTAAGGCTAAAAAATTAACTACGGCCTCTGGGTAATAACCTTCCTCTTTATAGCCTACAGATTCATTCCAGGATAAGGGGAATACCGGAAACCCTAGTTTTTCACCATCACGTTTGCTTAATTTTCCTTTTCCTACGGGTTTCATAATTAAGGGTAAATGGGCAAATTCTGGCGTTTCCCATCCAAAGGCATCATACAATTGTTGGTGTAAGGCTAGTGAGGGTAGCCATTCTTCTCCTCTAATTACGTGGCTAATTTCCATTAAATGATCATCAACAATACTCGCCAAATGATAAGTGGGCATGCCATCGCTCTTAAAAAGAACTTTATCATCTAATACATTGGTATCGATAGTCATATTTCCCCGAATAATATCTACCAAATGAAGTTTTTCGTCAGGAGGCGTTAAAAACCGAATCACATAATCTTCGCCTGATGCTATTCTATTAGCTACCTCTTCTGGCATCATCGACAAAGAGTTGTCTAACTTTAAACGGTTATGCCAATTATAAATAAAAGTCTTGCCTTGTTCCTCATGATTTTTTCTATGCGCATCTAAGCTTTCATTGCTGTCGAATGCGTAGTAAGCTTTTCCTTTTTCTAAAAGTATATCGGCATATTTCTTATACAAATGTTTACGTTCACTTTGTCTATATGGTCCAAAGGAACTATCGGTATGCTGATGGCTATGTTCTGAAGTTGGACCTTCATCAAAAGGAATGTTACACCAATTTAAGGCATCAATTATGTATTGCTCTGCTCCTTCTACATACCTATTTTGGTCCGTATCTTCTATTCTTAGAATAAACGTTCCCTTGTGTTTTTTAGCAAATAAATAATTATAAAGGGCTGTTCTAACACCACCAATATGTAATGGACCTGTTGGGCTTGGAGCAAATCGTACACGTACCTTTTTTGTCATAATTGTAAATTAAGTTGTAAAGATAAATAATTATTATGCTGTGGCTTACTTTTAGAAGAATCACTTAAGGATATTATTATCTTAAAAAGCGCATTTTTGTTGTACTATTATTTAATTTTATCTTAAAAATAGCTAGCTAATTTACTAAGGTTCTTTTTTCCAGTATCTTAGCGTAAAATTGTATTGCTTGGAAAATTTTAACATCATACAAAATAAACTTAACAGCTTTATAAAAAGGTATTATACCTTACAATTACTTAAAGGGTCCATTCTTTTTGTGAGTATTGGTGCTTTTATTTTTTTGGTACTTTTAAGTGTTGAATATTTTTTATGGCTAAGCTCTAAGGGGCGTTTAGCCTTACTTAGTTTGCTAATACTAGCTGAGTTCTTTTTATTGTATAAACACATTATTGTACCTATTTTATATTTGATAAAAATAAAAAAGGGCATATCAGAAGAAAATGCCGCAAAAATTATTGGCGATCATTTTCCAGAAGTCAATGATAAATTATATAATTTATTCGATTTAAAATCAAATCCTGATCAATCTGAATTATTATTGGCCAGTATTGAACAACGATCTTCAAAGCTAAGGTCTTTAGATTTTTCCAAAGCCATTAATTTTGATTCGGTTCTTAATCAATTTAAATATTTGTTGGGGCCAGTGTTAATTGTAGCGCTTATTTGGCTTTCAGGTTCTATTTCTTCTTTTTTTGGAAGTTATGATCGTGTTCTAAATTATAATGCTTCTTTTACACCACCTGCGCCCTTTTCTTTTTCATTATTAAATACAGATTTAAGGGTTTATGAAAACGAAGATTATCTTATTGAACTACAAACGGTAGGCAAAGTACGGCCAGATGTAGTCTACATTCGCATGGATGGAGCTGATTACGTGATGCAAGAAAGTAATGGCATATTTACCTATTTAATTAAGGCGCCGAGTGCTTCTATTGATTTCGAATTTTTAAGTAGCGAGGTAAGTTCTCAAGAATTTACGCTCATGGTACTAAAAACACCTAGTATTGTAGATTTTGAATTATCAGTTAAATATCCATCTTACATTAAAAAAACAAACGAAAATTTTAAGAATATCGGTAATTTAGTGATTCCTGAGGGGACCAAGGTACAATGGCGTTTAAAATCAAATAATACGACCGCTATTAATTTAAAAACCATTGATACTAGTTATGCGTTTACAAGATTAAACTCCAATTTTGAATTTAAAAAACTAATTCGTTCTAATTTTGAATATGCAATTAGTACCTCTAACGAACATGTTACAGATTTTGAAACGCTTAAATATGCTCTTAGAGTAGTAAAGGATGAATTTCCCTTGATTAATGTTACGCAAGTTTTAGACAGTTTGCAACCAAACATTCGATTTTTCAGAGGCGATGTAGCAGATGATTATGGTTTAAAGGATGTTTCAATTGTATACTTCGAAACAAATTCTCGTGATGCTTTGAAAAAAGTAGTTTTAAAGAACACCAATAGTAGTACAGATTCGTTTTATTATACGTACCCATCTGGCTTAGCTATAAAAGATAATGTACCGTATAGTTTTTATTTTGAAGTGGCAGATAATGATGGCGTCAATGGGAGTAAAATTACTAAAAGTGAGGTTTTTACGATGGCCATTTTAGATGATAACCAATTGAAAGACAAACAATTAGAAACACAACAAAACCTAATTTCGAATTTTGATAAATCAATTGATAAATTTAAAAATCAAACAGAGTCTTTAGATAAAATTAATAATGAACAAAAACAAAAAGAAAATTTAAGCTTTAATGACAAGCAGAAGGTTAGTAATTTTTTAGAGAAACAACGCCTGCAAGAAGATCAGATGCAAAAGTTTTCAAAACAGCTCAAAGAAAATCTTCAGAATTTAAATAAGAATGACAAATTAAATGAATTGCTTCAAGAACGTTTAGAACGTCAAGAATTACAGGCTGAAAAGAATAAAAAGCTTTTAGAAGAACTACAAAAAGTTGCAGATAAAATTAATAAAGAAGAATTATCAAAGCGTTTAGAAGATGTTGCCAAAAAGCAAAAAAGTGGTCAGCGTAATTTAGAACAGCTTTTAGAACTCACCAAGCAATATTATGTAACTGAAAAAGTGGCACAGATTGCCAAAGATTTGGAAAAACTGTCTGAAAAGCAAGAGTTGTTGTCTAAAATGAAAATGCTAGAGTTTAAAGAAAAGGATGCGAATAAAAATCAGGAGAAACTGAATTTAGATTTCAATGAAATTGATAAAAGTTTAAAAGAACTAGAAATAGATAATAATCAACTTAAAAAGCCATTGGACTTAGATATAGACAAAAATTTATCAAAGGAAGTTAAAACAGATCAAAAAGCAGCCTTAGAAGAAATTAATAAGCAGCAAGGACAAGAACAATCTTCCGAATCTGCCATGGCGAAGTCAGAAACTAATAAGGCGGCAAAAAAGCAAAAAGCCGCTTCGGATAAGATGAAACAAATGGCAGAGAAGTTACAGCAATCGGCTTCTAGTAGCAGTTCATCTTCTGTAACAGAAGATGCCGAAGTATTAAGACAAATCCTTGATAATTTATTGGTTTTTACGTTTAAACAAGAAACTTTAATGGAACAGTTGGGTGCAGAACAAGGTTCTTTTGTAAATCAAGCAAAATCAATATTAAAACAACAAGAGTTAAAAACACTCTTTGAACATATTGATGATAGTTTGTTTGCATTATCGCTGCGAGTACCAGAAATTTCCGAAAGTATTAACACTGAAATTTCTGAAGTTTTTTACAATATCGATAAAGCAAATGATGCGATTTCAGAGTCTAATAGTTTTACGGGAATTGGCTATCAGAAGTACGTTTTAAACTCGGGTAATACTTTGTCAGATTTATTAGTAAATGTTTTAGATAATATGAATCAGAGTATGAAATCTGGAAAGGGTGAAGGTCAGGGACAAGATTTTCAGTTACCAGATATTATTAAAGCACAAAGTAAATTAAATGATCAAATGAAAAAAGGAGGTGAAGGTTCACCTTCACCGGCTAATCAGGGAGAAAAAGGGAACGAAGGTCAACAAGGAGAAGAAGGCGATAGTGGTTCTGAGGGGCAACAGGGGAAAGAAGGTCAAAAAGGAGAAGGCAATAAACAAGGTTCTCAAGGCCAAAAAGGTGGAGTTAAAGGGGAATCTGGTAAAACAGGTGAAGGGAACGGTGGACAAAATGGTCAAGAAGGGAAAGGACAAGGGAATGGTTCCAATAATGGCAATGGAAATCAAGGTATTTCTGAGGCTGAAATGAAGGAGATTTATGAAATCTATAAAGAGCAAGAAGTTATTAAACAACAATTAGAAGAACAACTGAATAACTTAATAGAAAATGCTGATCGTAATTTAGCACAAAAACTAATCCGTCAGATGAATGATTTTCAGGAGAATTTATTAGAAAACGGTATTACAAGAAATACACTAGATAAAGCCAATATCATTCAATATGAGCTATTAAAACTAGAAGGTGCTGCTTTGAAACAAGGTAAGAAAAATGAAAGAGAAAGTAACACCAACTTAAATAAGTTTATGAATCCGATAACCACCAAACCAAAATCGTTTTCTGATTATAATATCGAAGAAGAGATTTTAAACAGACAAGTATTACCTTTGCGCCAAAATTTTCAAAATAAATTAAAAGAATATTTTAAAGCCAATGATTGATTTTAATTATGAAACAGACTTTGAATTAGGTGAAGAATCAAAATATCAGCAATGGTTAGAATTTTGTGTTATTTTAGAAAAGAAAGTTCTTGGAGATCTTTCTTATATATTTTGTAGTGATGAATATCTTTTGAATTTAAATAAAGAATACCTCCATCATGACACCTTTACAGATATTATAACGTTTGATTATTGTGAAGGAAATACTATTAGTGGCGATATTTTTATCTCTGTAGAAAGGGTAAAGGAGAATTCCGAAATTTATAAAGGCACATTTAATGACGAATTATTAAGAGTAATGGCTCACGGTGTTTTACATTTATTAGGTTATAAAGATAAGTCAGAAGAAGAAAATACGTTGATGCGAAGTAAAGAAGAAGAAAAAATTAAATTGTTCCACGTGGAACATTGAAATTATGTTTGATAAAGAATACGATGTAATTGTAGTAGGAGCAGGCCATGCAGGTTGTGAAGCAGCAGCAGCGGCAGCAAATATGGGGTCGAAAGTATTATTAGTAACCATGAATTTGCAAACTATCGGGCAAATGTCTTGTAACCCCGCGATGGGCGGAATTGCAAAGGGACAAATTGTTCGTGAAATTGATGCATTAGGCGGCTATAGCGGAATTGTTTCTGACAAGTCTGCCATTCAGTTTAAAATGCTAAATAAATCTAAAGGGCCGGCAATGTGGAGCCCAAGAACTCAAAACGATAGAATGCGTTTTGCCGAAGAATGGCGAATGGCATTGGAAAATACCCCAAATGTTGATTTTTATCAAGAAATGGTTTCTAGTTTATTGGTAGAGAATCATAGAGCCGTGGGAGTAACCACATCTTTGGGTTCCTCGATTAGAGCTAAGTCTGTAATATTAACGAACGGAACTTTTTTAAACGGATTAATACATATTGGTGATAAGCAACTTGGTGGAGGTAGGGCTGGCGAAAAAGCGGCTACTGGAATTACCGAACAGTTATTAGGATTTGGTTTTGAAAGTGGTAGAATGAAAACAGGAACGCCGCCGCGCGTTGATGGTAGATCATTAGATTATGCTAAAATGATTCCACAACCAGGAGACGAACATCCTGAAAAATTTAGTTACACACCAACAAAAAAGCTTGCGTATCAACGAGAGTGTCATATGAGCCATACCAGTGCTTTAGTTCACGATTTACTGCGTGAAGGGTTTGATAGGTCACCAATGTTTAATGGTAGAATTAAAAGCTTAGGACCGCGTTATTGCCCTTCAATCGAAGATAAGATTAATCGTTTTGCAGACAAAGACAGTCATCAATTATTTGTAGAACCAGAAGGATGGGATACCGTTGAGGTGTATGTAAATGGTTTTTCAACATCGTTACCAGAAGATGTTCAATTCAAGGCTTTACGTTCTGTGGTAGGTTTTGAAAATGTAAAGTTCTTTAGACCAGGGTATGCTATTGAGTACGATTATTTTCCACCTACGCAATTGAAACATACGCTCGAAACTAAATTGGTAAGTAATTTATATTTTGCAGGACAAATAAATGGCACTACAGGGTATGAAGAAGCAGCCTCACAAGGGCTAATGGCTGGCATCAATGCACATCAGAAAATAAATGAAAAAGAAGATATAATTCTTAAAAGAGATGAAGCTTATATAGGGGTTTTAATTGATGATTTAATTACCAAAGGAACGGAAGAGCCGTATCGTATGTTTACTTCGCGTGCGGAGTATAGAACTTTGTTGAGACAAGATAATGCCGATTTGCGATTAACTCCTTTGGGTCATTCTATTGGTTTAGCAAGTAAAGAGCGTTTACTACGTATGGAAGATAAATTAGAGAAATCAGAAAAGTTTATTCAATTTTTTAGAGACACAAGTGTTTTACCAAATGATATTAATCCTATTTTAGAAAGCGTTAATTCAGCAACGGTGAGTCAATCAGATAAGATGTTTAAATCTTTTTCCCGGCCTAATGTAACTATGGAGCACATGCTTTCTTTAGAAACGGTATCAAACTTTGTGAGAGATAATGACCTTGATAGTGAAGTATTAGAACAAGCAGAAGTTCAGGTAAAGTATGCAGGTTACATTGCAAAAGAAAAGAATAATGCAGATAAATTGCATCGCTTAGAAAACGTAAAAATTCCTAAAGATTTTGACTATGCACCTCTGAAATCATTGTCGACTGAGGCACGTCAAAAATTAACAAAAATACAGCCTGTCACAATTTCTCAGGCTTCTAGGATTAGTGGAGTTTCGCCAAGTGATATTAGTGTATTATTAGTTTTTCTAGGTAGATAAATAGTAAATGAGTAGCATTATTTTTAAACAGACCAAACCTTTAACAGTAGTAATATTAGGTTATTTTCTGTTGTTTATATTTTTGTTATTTGTTGTGTTTCATAAGCCGCCACTAAGTCAATTATTAATATTATTTCTACTAGCATTTGTATTAATAGGGTATTCTATTCGCTTTGAAATAGAAAGTAATTATTTGAACACAAAACTTTTCAGTTTGTTTGGTTTTGTTATTTTCAAACAGAAATTAATAATAATATTCCCAGAATATATAGTTCTGATGCCTTCTACATTTTCGAGTAGTTCTGATTGGGGTTCTGTAGCGGCCCTTGGAAAAGGTAAATCAAATTCATTCTATGTTATTCGATTATTTAAGGGGCGAGATAATTTTATTTTATATAAAAGTGCTTCATTAAGTATTGCGAAACAGAAGGCAGAAGCTTTGTCAACGCTTATAGGTGTTCCGTTGAAAACAAGAAACATCTAATTGTTCCACGTGGAACATATGCAAATTTTTGTTGTAAAAGATTATTATTTTGTGGTCAGTTTCTTTTGTTTTACAATAGTTTGGGTCGGTTTTTGATGCTTTTTTAAAGGATAAATTCTTTTGGAAATGAAAAAAGTAATCATCGTTGTAATTGTGTTTTTAAATTTTCAATCTTGTATTCCTTTGCGAATTGCTCCTACAATTCAAGACTATAAAATTACTAAAGGAAAAAAATTTAAGCGAAGTTTGCCAAAGAGGCAAATGTTTATTTTTACAGATACAAAAGAAGCGGAGCATTTCTATAATTATGTAAATACTAAGTTTCAATTAAAGCATATTGATGTCTATGATAATGTACCTTTTAAAATAAATGAAAATCAATTTTTCTTCTCATTTTACGAGGTTACAATTGATGACAAAAGTGTAAACTTAGCGACTCCAGTTTTAGCTACAATAGGAAACAAACTGATACAAGGAGAAGAGGATGATACTGAGTATTTTTCTACAGATACTCAAATAAGGCGAAGTGGAAATTACTATATTGCCATGGAGGTCTATAGTGATACAGATCCTGATAGCCTGCAAAAAAACTCTATTAATTATCCAGATGTTTTAAGCTATCTTCGTGATCTTAAGAAGGAATATTTAGCGACGCACAATTATAATGAAGTTCTATTTAAAAACTAAAGACTATTCTGTATCAAAAGAGAATTTTGAGCTTAAGCATGATGAAGATTTTGATATGCTAGTAACTTATCCTCAACCTAAAGAGTTAGCTGGATATTATAAAAGTGATGGATATATCTCTCACACAGATTCTAAAAAATCAATTGCGGATAAGCTTTACCATGTAGTAAAGTCTATTAATCTTAAAAACAAATTGAGTATTGTTAATCGGCACGCATCAACTAAAAATTCTTTATTAGATATAGGCGCGGGAACAGGAGATTTTTTACAGTACGCTAAAAAACATTCCTGGAAAATAACAGGAATAGAGCCAAGTGATAAAGCTAGAAAAAAAGCGCTTGAAAAAGGAATTTCTTTACACGAATGCATAACTGATTATATGGAACAAAAATATGATGTCATTACTTTATGGCACGTATTAGAGCATATACCTAACTTAGATAATCAAATTACCAAACTGAAAGAATTGCTAAAACCAGACGGAGTTTTAATTATTGCTGTTCCAAATTACAAATCTTTCGATGCTGGTTACTATAAAGAGCATTGGGCAGCTTTTGATGTGCCGCGTCACCTTTGGCATTTTTCACAAACCTCTATTTCTAAATTATGTACGCAACATAATTTTACAATCGAAAAAACCTACCCGATGCTTTTCGATGCTTTTTACGTTTCGTTATTATCTGAAAAATATAAAAATGGAAAGCAGCGTTTTATTCCTGCTTTTTGTGTCGGCTTGTGGTCTAACCTAAAAGCATTACGCTCTGGGGAGTATTCTTCGTTAATTTATGTGATAAAAAGAGCTAAATAGTCGTTTTAAGCTGTTTTAAGGCGCTTTCTAGCCTTTGCTCATTAGTATGTGTGGGTTAAATAAAATAACGCAATTATAAGCCATTTAAAACGTTCATTTTTAATTGGCCTTACCAATAATAAGTGCAAAAAGTATAGATTTTTCTGATAGTTTAGTTTTGACCTGTTTTTTTCTTAAACAGGAATTCTGACACCTGAAACTTTTATCAATTAGAATTTATTCTTTACCCATTAAATTCTCCTATTCTTACATCGTATGTTTTTTGTGTTGGAATTTGAAATTTTAAAATCTTCTTTTAAATACATCCAGGTAATTTAGTTTTGACAAACAGCTTCTAAGGTAGTTTTATACACATCAGTTTTCATAACTTTTGCTTTTAGCCAGGCATAAAAACTTAGCACAAATACATCTTCTTTTTCACGATGCGCGCTAGTCAGTGTTTTTTTAACCTTTAGAATAAAATCTTCCGATATAATGGCTTCTTTATGCTGGTAATAATAACTGGCTAGTTTTAAAAATTCTAACACCCTAATTTCATTATTTGCCTTTAAATATGGAGTATGTTTTTTACGAAAACTCTTGATTTTAGATTCCACTAAATCTACTAAATCCATTTCTATATAAAGAATTATTTCTACCAAATTCTTTTTAATGACCCATATTTCACTTCCTTTACTGGCATACCATAGGTCACTATGCCGCGACTCTTTAAAAATACTCAAGGCTTCTTTAGGGCTATTTTGTTGTAAAAAAATAACAGCGGCCGTCAATTTTAAGTCCATTACATAAGCAATATGTGGCTTAAATTTCTCAAAATCTAGTTGTCTTATTATCGAAATAGCCGTTGCAGCGTCGCCCGAATAATTAAGATTCAAAATTTGTACTAAGGTATATTGCGGTAAAAAACGCTCGTAGTAAGCACCATGCTGTTTTTGCATCGCAGTGTTCATTTGTGCTAAGTAATTTTTAGAGGCTATAAAATTTTTATTTCGAAAATAAGCATTGGCGATGTAGTATAATATTTGAATATGATAAAATAAATGCTTCTCAGATAGCTTTTGTTTCAAGGCGATTTCTTTATTTACCTTCTCGATAAACGGAAGCAACGAATGAAAATCTCGCGCAGTATTTGCTGCGGCATTATTGATTTCTACAATCTTAAATAACGAGCGATAGGTTAATCCGCTGTCAATTGAAATATCAAACTTAGTCAAATTATCAATCATGGTTTGCTGTACATTCTCACGGCTATGCAACAAAGTATTGTGTATACTGGCATAAAATAAATTTAGGTTTTCTTCTTGCTGAAACAGTACTTTGTTTTTTTTAAAACGGCTAATCAGCTCTTCTAATGCCTTGTTTTTGTCTTCATGTGCATACTGAATGCGGGTATAATAAATTTCATTTAGAATCCCATAAAGTTCATAATCCAGCGCTTTTTCTTCGGCTTTTTTTATAATTTTTAAAGCCACTTTATAGGCTTTTTGCTCAAAGAGAATTCTGCTTGCCAGGAGCAATTTTATAATCTCCATTTCTTCAGACTGTTCCCCTTCAAAACTTTTGGTGGCGACAAAATCTACCAAACTATCGAACAAACGTTTACTTAATGCATGATAAGCACCTTTTGCTTTTTTACCATAAATATGCAGATCTATGTTCTGCGCAGCAGGGTTTGTGGCTAAAAGCTTAAACAAAGCCACATTTTTGGTGTCGTGCCTTTTGTTCTTTTGGTGTAAGCTACTGACAAAAGAAGTTCTTTCCTCATCAGTTAAAGTGGTTATAATATCCGAAATTATGTTCATTATATCATAAGGTATTTAAGATATAAAGGTAACAAATACAGTATAAATATCAATTTATATACTATTTATATCGTAAGTAATTTTAAAAAATAGCGTTTGCGCTACCAAAAAGTTGCTACATCTTTGCCTTGTTGAAACAAACAATTCAACACAATATTAATCATCAAAATTTAATATTATGAACTACAATTTTAGTAACGACATCGAAGAAAAAAAGAGTAAGAAAGTAAAAGAAGCATTTGATAACAAGCCAACACCAGCATTTATAGGCGCATCATGGGTGGCATTAGTGGCAGGAATGTTGTCTTTTTGTGTAGGTTTATCAAACGCCGATATGCTATTGAATGAAAAAGGCTATTACTTAACCATTCTTTTATTCGGACTCTTTTCAGCCGTATCCGTACAAAAAAATGTGCGCGATAGGTTAGAAGGTATTGCGGTAACCGACATGTATTATGGCATTAGTTGGTTTGCGGCTTTGGCTTCAATAACTTTATTAGTTATCGGTTTATGGAATGCCACTTTAGACCTAAGTGAAAAAGGCTTTTATGGAATGGCTTTTACTTTAAGTTTATTTGCTGCTATTGCGGTACAAAAAAATACCCGCGATAAAAAGTATATAGAAAGTAAAGACGAAGTGTAAAGTACATAATTTCAAAAGAAGAGATTTCTTGTAGTAGAAATTTCTTTTTTTGATGATTAGAAAGGGCAACTACATAAGTTAGTTGCCCTTTTTTTTGTTTTAATCTATGTAATTATCTAATTGACTAAAGAACCAATAAGTTAAACATTTTGTCTAGCATCTTGGTTTTTTCATGCCTCCGCACGATGCGGTTTAGAAACAAATACTACACTTCTGAAAGTCTTTTGACCTTGGCAACAAACAATCCCAAAACCCTAAAATAAAATAAAAAATCTATATCCGAATAATATATTTTACCAAGCAGGTTAATTATAATTTTCACCTAAAACCATGTTTAACAGCAACTTTTTGCGATAAATCCAAAAGCTTTTCTATTTTTGCGCAATATTTAAAAATAAAAGATGAAAAAAATTATAGTGGCATTAGCTATTTTCACAGCAATGGCCTGTCAGGAAAGTAAAATTGGGTTTATTGATAATCAAAAAATAATGACCGATTATCAAGAGAAAAAAGATGTTGAAGCTAAATTTCAAACGAAAGTTGATGCATTTTCAAAAAAAAGAGATAGTATTTCTCAATCTTTTCAAATGAGAGGTAGGGCTTTTGAGGTTCAAGCTCAAAAAATGACGCAATCTCAAATCGAAGAACAATCTGCTCAGTTTCAACAAGAAGGTCAGTTTATTGGTCAACAATTACAGCAGGAACAAGAAAAATTACAAACTCAAAACCAAACTGAAATGGATAGCATTATCAGTAAAGTAAAAAGAGAAATACAAGCTTACGGAAAAGCTAACGGATATTCTTTTATACTAGGTGGTGGCGATGGCGGAAGCGTACTATACGGCGAAGAAGCTAAAGACGTTACAGCCCCAATATTAAAAATATTGAACGACAATTACAAAAAGTAAATATTTAATATATATCGAAACAAAAAAGCCTCAAAGAAATTTGAGGCTTTTTTGTTTCCTTAGTTTTAAAATAATAATAAATAGTGTAAGACTTTCCAAGAGGTTTGTTGCAAACGCAATCAACCAGACTGTCTGGTAAGCACCTTGGAGATCCAGAATCTTTACTCTTTTATCAAAGCGGTTTTGCTTCTAACTAAAATTTCTAGTTTCCAACCTAAAGCTATGCCTCTTATTTTGGAATTTGAAAAATTCGAAGACAGCGCCTTAAATATCTTATTTACCTAACAACTAACAACTAAAACCCAGCACCCAACTACCCTTGCAACAAAAACACCAAAAACATCGCCGGAATAAAATATACCGCAATAGTTTTAGCACCTTCATAATCTTTCGCCATCCGTTGGCCGAAAAGCAACATTAGTAAGGCAATACAAGATAAAATGGCGCCGTAAAAGGCGAAATCTGTTTTGTTTAAAGCCAAAATTTCATAAATACCAGCCACACAAAGTACGCCGGCAATAACTTCGGTAATTAAAACGATGCTTAGCAATAATGGCACACTATTTTTTAGCGGACTTTTAGCAAAATGCCCTTTTAACCAAGATAAATTTCCATTCCAATCGGTAATTTTATCGATACCACTTTGTAAAAAAGTAATGATTAAAAAAAGAAGTAAAAGTATTTCTGTAGCGTTGTGTAGTAAAGTTTTCATAGTGTTAGTTTAAACTGTTTCAGGTTTTTTATGAAGTAAGCGTGTTAGTTTAATCGATAAATCGGTTAATATTATTTTTGCGTTGCCGTTGCGTTCTATGTGATACATGGCTTTTTCTAATTCTTCGGTAATTTCAACAATATTATTTTCATGAACAAAAGGCGCAAATTTATTTAAATCAAAACCGTCCATATGAATTTTCATAAAGGCCAATTCTTTAACATTGAAGTTAATCAGCATGGCTTGTCGAAAAATAGCGATACAATACAACAAGAATTTCTTTTGCGTTTCTCTGCCTGTTTTAGCAACTTCGTTGCTCCAAGAAATTAAATCGTGAATAACAGCCTTGTTGCCTTTGGCCTTAAAAGCACTGCGGACCCATTGCACAAACCACTTTTCAAAAACTAAGTCTTCAGAATCATTCCGCATTAAATCTAATGCCTTATTGTAGTTTCCGTTAGCCTCTTGCGCCAATCTAAGTGCTTGCTCTTTAGGAACACCGTGGGTAATAAGTCCGTCTGCAATAGCATCTTCTGCTAAAGGCGGAAAATGCAAAACTTGGCATCGAGATCTAATGGTTTGTATAATTTGCTCTTCATCTTCTGCCACCAAAATAAATACTGTTTTTGCTGGTGGTTCTTCAATAAGCTTTAATAATTTGTT
>JANQTG010000233.1:25568-30307 GCA_030731855.1 Cellulophaga sp.
GTAGCAACAGGAAAAACAAAATGCATATCGGGGTGCGATAGCGCATTACATTTTAAATTGCACGCCGCTTTTTCTGCTGAGGTATTACAAAGTACATATTGCGCATAGGCAATCGCCATGGGCAAAGTACCGCTACCTTCTGCACCAATAAACAGCTGCGCATGCGGAATTCTGCCCGCATCGGCACTCTGAGTAAGATGCTTTTTTATATGTGTTAAGCCGAGAATACTATCAAATAACATGCTTCAAATATAGTGTATTTGGCGCAATCGTTTTATAAATGAATACCACTAAAACGGTATAGTTTTAAGAATAATTTGTTTGAGAAATTCATAATAAGCAAGGGTATTAAAAAGCATTTTGTTAAAACATCGCTAATAAGCGTATTAGTATTGTGCTTGATTCCTTTAAATTTTTACATTTGCCACTATACAAAACCAGTAAAGAATGAAAACCGTAGATAATTTTAATTTTAAATCAAAAAAAGCTTTAATCCGAGTAGATTTTAATGTGCCCTTAGATGGCGACTTAAATGTTACCGATGCAAGTAGAATCACAGCAGCAAAACCCACTATTATTAAAGTTTTAGAAGATGGTGGAAGTGCTATTTTAATGAGTCACTTAGGCAGACCAGACGGTAAAGCTAGCGATGCATTGTCGTTAAAAAATATATGTACGAAGGTTTCTGAAATTATTGGCGTAAACGTAAAGTTTGCTACAGATTGTGTTGGAGACGCTGCAAATGAAGCCGTTAAAAATTTAAAATCAGGAGAAGTTTTATTACTTGAAAACCTACGCTTTCATAACGAAGAAGAAGCAGGTGACAAAGGCTTTGCAGAAAAATTAGCAAGTTTAGGCGATATTTATGTAAATGATGCCTTTGGTACAGCGCACAGAGCACACGCATCCACAACGATTGTTGCCGAATTTTTTCCAGAAAATAAATGTTTCGGATATCTTTTAGCGAAAGAAATAGTAGCCATTGATAAGGTGATGAAAACGGGAGAAAAGCCAGTTACCGCTATTTTAGGAGGTTCTAAAGTATCTTCAAAAATCACGATTATAGAGAATATTTTAGATAAAGTAGATCATTTAATCATCGGTGGTGGAATGACGTATACCTTCATAAAAGCACAAGGAGGCAATGTAGGCGATTCTATTTGTGAAGATGACAAACAAGAACTAGCCTTGTCTATCTTAAAACAAGCAAAAGAAAAAGGCGTACAAATTCATTTACCGGTAGATGTTTTAGCGGCGAACGATTTTAATAATAATGCCGAAACTAAAATTGTACCTGTAACCGATATTCCAAACGGATGGCAAGGTTTAGATGCAGGACCACAAACGCTAGAAAACTTCAAGAAAGTTATTTTAATGTCTAAAACCATACTTTGGAATGGGCCAATTGGGGTGTTCGAAATGCCAACTTTCGCGAAAGGCACTATTGCAATAGGTAATTATATCGATGAAGCCACTAAAAATGGAGCTTTTTCTTTAGTAGGTGGTGGCGATTCTGTTGCTGCGGTAAAACAATTTGGCTTCGAAGATAAAGTAAGTTATGTATCTACAGGCGGCGGGGCAATGTTAGAAAGTTTAGAAGGAAAAATTTTACCAGGAATAGCCGCAATACTATAGGCAATAGTACGTTATCGATAACAAGGCCTTTATTATTTTAGGTCGTTTTATGAAATATTATTTTATTTTTTGTAAAAAAAAGACGATTTTCGTCAACCCCCATTATTTTAAAGGACTTGTTATGATAAAAGAAATGCTTTTTTTTGGTTTGGTTACCATGTTAGTTAGTAACACTGTATTTGCTCAAGAAAATGAAGCAATTACATCGGCAGATTTTTCAGATGAAATAGAGCAGACAAAAGCTACTTTACAAGACCCAGTAGTAAAATTACCTAAGAAAAAAGATTCCACACTTAAAATTTTAGCAGACGGAACAACCGATCAGCCAAATTTTAAAGTCATTGACAAAGAAAATCCCAATTTACAAGACCATCCTTTAGCAGCAAAATACGATAGCATTTGGTTAAAAGTAATGGCAGACAGCGCCGATCTGTTTGATGAAATGTATGAAGAAGTGTCTACACTTGAAGCAGATGAAGATTTTTTAGCTACTGTTGATACCGAAACTTTAAAGCTTCGTTTAGAAAAATTAAATCAAAAAACACCTTTTAATATTGAGTATAACCCTTCACTAGAAAGTGTAATTCAATCGTTTTTAAAAAGAAGAAGAGGTTTAATAGAACGTATGCTAACCTTAAGTCAGTTTTACTTTCCTATGTTCGAAGAAGAATTGGCAAATCAAAATGTTCCTATAGAATTAAAGTATTTGGCTATTGTAGAATCGGCATTAAATCCGAGAGCAAAATCTAGAGTAGGCGCAACAGGTTTGTGGCAATTTATGTATCCTACTGGCAAAATGTACAATTTAGAAGTTAGTAGTTATGTAGATGAACGTAGCGACCCAATAATGGCTACAAAAGCTGCGGCATCTTATTTAGCTAAACTACATGATATTTTTGGCGATTGGGATTTGGCATTAGCAGCTTACAATTCAGGCCCTGGTAATGTAAACAAAGCCATCAGAAGATCTGGTGGGTATAAAAACTACTGGAATATAAGAGCCAATTTACCAAGAGAAACAGCAGGGTATGTACCTGCTTTTTTAGCTACAATGTATTTGTTTGAATATGCTGAGGAACATGGTTTAAAGCATCAAAATGCGGAACGTCCTTATTTTGAAACCGATACTATTCAGGTAAAACGCTTAATTACGTTTGATCAAATATCAAAATTAGTAGACGTTAGTGTAGAAGAGTTAGAAGTTTTAAACCCGTCCTACAAATTAAATATCATTCCTTTTGTTGACAATAAGAATTACGCGTTACGCTTACCAGTAGAGTCTATCGGAAAGTTTGTAGCGAATGAAGATCAAATTTATGCTTTTGTTGAAAAGGAGCTAATCGTAGAGGAAAAAGCTTTACCTAAGTTTGTAAATACTCAAGACCAGATTAGGTACAAAGTAAAAAGCGGCGATTTTTTAGGTAAAATTGCGGAGCGTTATGGCGTAGGCGTAAGTCAAATAAAAAGTTGGAACGGTTTACGCAGTAATAATTTAAAAGTAGGGCAGCGATTAATAATTTATAGCAAAAAGCCTGTTGCTGTGGCGACTACCAGTAATAATTCAACCACAAAGGGGAGTACTTCTGACCCGGCAAAAATTCATACCGTGCAAGCAGGAGATTCACTTTGGACAATTTCTAAAAAATATTCTGGAATTTCTGTTGATAATTTACGAAAATGGAACGGTATTAGTGGTAACAATTTAAAATTAGGCACAAAACTAATTTTGTGCGATTGTCAACCCTAAACTAATTACACTTTATGAATACTTTAAAAACTATTGGAATCTTAGTCTTACTTGTCTGCATTGGCGCTTGTAAAGACGGTGGTAAAACAACGTATTTACCAGAATCTACGGGAGCTATAAATTCCTTAGCGGTAGTCATGGATAATCAACTTTGGAAAGGTGAAGTTGGTGATAAAGTTCGAGAACATTTTGCGGCGTCAGTAGTGGGTTTAAATATGCCCGAACCTTTATTTACAATAAATTACATGCCTGAATCTGTTTTTTCCGGAGCTATTCAAAAATCAAGAGCGGTACTTTTTGTTTCTAAAAGCGATGAAAGTAAAGTAGGCATTAAAAAAGATGTGTATTCTGGGCCTCAAACGGTAGCGGTTATTTCTGGAACTACCATTCAAGAAATTAACGCGAATATTGATGCTAAAGCCGAAGAAATTATAAAGGCTTTTAAAGATTTAGAAATTCAAGAACAGCAAAAGCGCTTTAAAATATCGTTAAATAAAGAATTAGTACTTAAAGAAAAATTTGGTATTTCTTTAGATATCCCTTCGGTGTATAAAGTGGGTAGCCAGAATGATAATTTTGTTTGGTTAGACCGTCAAGTACCAAAAGGTGCTATGAACTTAATTGTTTATACCATGCCTGAAACTTATTTTAAAACCGATTCTACTTTTGTTAAAGATATTCTTCACATGAGAGATTCTATCGGGAGCATTAACATTCCCGGAGAAGATATTCCAGGAGAAAAAAATTATATGGTTTCTGGAAGAAATTTTGCACCACATGTATATCCGGCAGAAATTGCGGGTTTAAAAGCTGCAGAAGTTAGGGGTTTATGGGAAATGAATCATTATCCAATGGGTGGTCCTTATTTAATGTATATTATTAATGATAAGGCAAAGAATAGAAAATTAATTATAGAAGGATTTATTTTTGCTCCAGCCACGCAAAAAAGAGATAATATGTTTGAGCTTGAAGCTATTATAAAAACCTTAAAGTTTGAATGATTAAACTTTAAAGTAATAAGAATAAAAAACCCCTAAAATGTGAATTTTAGGGGTTTGTTTTTTGAAATTTAATCTTATTGAAAAGCATAGCCTGTGGTCATTCTAAAGATAAGTGCGTAAGACGCAATAGCAATTAGTATAAAACAGAACCAAGCAAAAACTTTTAAATAATTTTTTAAAATAAAACTCCCCAAATTTTTAAAAGCCTCGATATAAATTTCTTTGATAAGCACAACATTTTTCATAATCCCCAAATTATAAATTAATAATAGCGCAATGTCTAACAATAGAACTGGTTTAGGAATTTTACTTGATAAAACGGCTATAAATCAGGTAAAAAAAAGGCTTTCGTATTT
>JANQTG010000234.1 GCA_030731855.1 Cellulophaga sp.
ATACAAGACTCCATTTGTATACCAAAATGACCAATTTTATTAAAGAAAACCTATAGCTAAAACCAATTTAAAACGAATCAAATAGTATGGAAAATACAGTAAAATCTATGGAAGAGCAAGAGCTCTTCGGACACCCAAAAGGCTTATTTTATTTATTTTTTGCAGAACTGTGGGAACGATTTAGTTTTTATGGAATGCGAGCATTATTAACGCTCTACATGGTAAATGTAGTTTTTGAAGCCTTATCTACTCGCGATTTTGCTGCTGCTGCGGTGTATGCTTCTTATGGTTCTTTAGTTTATGCTTCCACGGTTATTGGCGGAAGAATTTCAGATAAGATTTTAGGAATGCGAAATTCTATTTTTTTAGGCGGAATTTTAATGGCCTTTGGGCATTTTGTGTTAGCAATTGAAAATAATTATGCATTTTTTATTGCTTTAGCCCTAATAGTGGTGGGCAATGGTTTTTTTAAACCTAATATTTCAACTTTTGTTGGTTCATTATACAAAGACGGCGACATAAGAAAAGATTCTGGTTTCGTGATTTTTTATATGGGAATTAATATCGGTGGTTTTGTAGCTCCTTTACTTTGTGGTTGGTTAGGGAAAACCTATGGTTGGCATTACGGTTTCGGATTGGCCGGAATAGGTATGTTGCTAGGATTAATTGCTTTTTGGAGTGGTATTTCTAAAAATGTATTTGGAGACAAAGGTCTACCACCATCAGAAACAATTTTAGCTAAAAAAATAGCAGGAGTAAAGCAAGGAATTATGATTCCTATATTGGCAGTTTTATCTGTTCCTGTAATTGCTTTTTTACTATCATCTTATAAATCTTTGGGAGAAAAAGGTTCTTTTTTAGAGGGTGAGAATATCGTAAATCTTATATTTTATGGTATTGCTGCCTTAATAGCTTTGTTTCTAACCAAAATTTTGGTTGAAGCTAGTGTTGAAGAGCGTAAAAAATTGATTGTAGCGATTTTGATTTCTTTTTTTATGACCATATTCTGGGGTTTTCACGAACTTTCAGGTAGTGTTATTACCTTATTTGCAGAGCGTAACGTGAATTTATCTTTTATTGATGCTTCACAGACAAATGCATTAAACTCCATGTATATCATTATTTTATCGATTCCAATTTCTATGCTTTTTACCTATTTAAAAAAGAAGAATTTAGATCCGAGAACGCCTTACAAATTTGCACTTGGGTTAGCATTTGCAGGGATAAGCTTTTTAATACTTTCTTTAAGTAGCGGAAGTGCAGATGCAAATGGTATGGTACCGTTTTCATATTTGCTAATTATGTATTTTTTAATTTCTGTTGGAGAATTATTTATGTCTCCAGTAGGTTTGTCTAAAATAACCGATTTATCACCAAAGCGCATTGTGGCTTTTATGATGGGAATTTGGTTCTTATCTTCTGCATTCGCATTTCAAATTGTAGGTTTCATTAGTACGCAATTAGCTATTGAAAGTGATGATAAAAATGTAGGAGGATTAGATACCTTGAATATTTACACAGATGGTTTTGGACTTATTGCTAAGTATGCTTTAGGAGCAGCCGTTATTGTATTAATAGCCTCTCCAATCATAAAAAAATTAATGGGTAAAGTTCATTAAACTATATTTTTCTACCTCTCCTTTGGAGAGGTCAATTCTTAGAATTTGGGAACATTTTTGTTCCCGAAGTCATAGAATTGAGTGAGGAATACAAATCATAAGCTCCCTTTTCACCAGTATAGTGAAAAGGGAGTTTTGCTTTTGCACAGGTGGCTTGCCAAAGCAGCACATCACTCTTGTAATTACTACCGTCAGCAATGATGAGTTTTGGTTGGGTAACAGCAATAAAACGATCTAAATTTATGTTCG
>JANQTG010000235.1:0-12643 GCA_030731855.1 Cellulophaga sp.
AATTAATTTATTGATCGTATGAAAAAATCGTATCGTTTCTTTTTCCTAAAAAAATTGAATCGTAGCCTGTTATATTAAGTTTATAAAAGTTAATTTGATCAAAAATTAGTTTCTCTTTTAAATCTATTTTGAATATAAAATTAACTAAAGTACCATCTTGATTTTCTGCTTGACTAAATTCATTACTTAACGTAAGTTCATTTTGAGTTTCTTCCTTATTAGTATTATTTCTGCAAGAATAAAAGGTTAGTAATAAAATTCCAAGTATTACTAGATAATTTTTCATCAAGTCAAGTTGAATAAATAATTTATTTTGATTAAGCTCAAATAATATCATATTTTTAAATCGATATCTTCAATTTAAAATTGTTGTATTGATTCATTGTTACATTTTCACATTAAACACATCTTCAAATCCTCAATTTGTTACATTAAACCCATTGTTATATTGCTACTTTAAATAAATTGTTACATTTTCACATTAATTCCCACCGATTTCATATCATTCCAAAAATCAGGATACGATTTTGACACTACCTCGGCATCGTTGATGAAAATTGAAGTTATTAAAGCTAATGGCGCAAAAGCCATGGCCATTCTGTGGTCGTTATAGGTATCTATGGCAATATCTTTTCGGTGGCTGAGCGGAGTCGAAGTCACATTTAAAGTAAGCGTTTTATCAGTTACTGAAATATTCGAACCAAGTTTTGATAATTCTATTTTTAAAGCTTCTAACCTATCCGTTTCTTTTATTTTTAGGGTGTGTAAGCCTGTTAAATAACATTCCATTCCCAATCCGAAACAGGTTACTGCTATGGTTTGTGCGATGTCTGGCGCGTTTGCTAAATCTACTTCCAATAACTCGTTTTGGTGATTTGCGACTTTTTTAAGGAGTATTGTATGACCTTCAAAAGTAGTCTCTACGCCAAAACTCTTGTAAATTGTTGCTAAAACGCTATCGCCTTGCAAACTATTTTCTTTGTAGGCTGATAAAATTATTTCAGAACCAATTTCAGCTAGTGCACAGATGCTATAAAAATAAGAGGCAGAACTCCAGTCAGACTCTACCACCAAGGTTTTAGCAGCTACTTCTTTCTTTGGTAAGACTTTAATCGTATTTCCTTCAAAAGAATTTTCAATATTTAATTGAGATAATAAGGCAAGCGTCATTTTTATATACGGAACAGAGGTGACTTTACCGACTAGTTCAATTTCTAAGCCATTTTCTAGGCTCGATGCATTTAATAATAAAGCCGAAATATACTGGCTGCTAATATCTGCTGGAAGTGATACTTTTTGTTGTGTGATTTTTTTACCAATTATTTTTAATGGAGGAAAACCTTCATTTTTCACATAACTAATCTCCGCACCTAAACTTTTTAAAGCATCCACTAAAACACCTATTGGGCGCTCCGTCATTCGCTGCGATCCTGTTAAAATAACCTCTTTGCCCTCTTGTGTAGCAAAATAAGCGGTTAAAAAACGCATGGCGGTACCTGCGTGATGAATATCTACCTCGCCATGGCTAATTTTTAAGCCTTTTTGCATTACTTGGGCGTCATCAGAATTTGATGTGTTTTCAATACTCACATTCGGATATAGTGCCTGCAATAGTAATATACGATTCGATTCGCTTTTAGAACCCGTAATTTTAATAGAGGTTTTTATAAGATTCTTTACAGGTGAATTTAAGTGTAGTTTCAAAATAGTGGCTGTTAGAAAGATTTACTTTTAAAATGAATTCGATGTATAAAAGTTATTCTCGATACAATTTTTTTTTATTATCATTTCAAAAAAATCACTCGAACTGACACTTTTATTATATTTTTTTAGGAACAAATAATACATCCAAAAAATTAAGCCGTAAATATACGGCTAGAAGCGTTTTAAACATAACCTAAATCATCAAAAAAGCACCTTATTCAAGCTTTTTATTATTGTGATGACGATCATGATCGCGTTTTGTTTTTAAATCTAACTTTTTATCAAAAGCCTGTTGTAAATCGATACCTGTTTGGTTGGCTAAACATAATACTACAAAAACCACATCGGCTAGTTCTTCTCCTAAATCTTTTGATTTGTCAGATTCTTTTTCGCTTTGTTCACCATACCTGCGCGCAATAATACGTGCCACCTCACCTACTTCTTCGGTAAGTTGTGCCATATTGGTGAGTTCATTAAAATACCGAACGCCATGTTCTTTAATCCAATTATCAACCTCTTTTTGTGCGTTAGCTATATTCATATTGGTTATATTTTAGACAAAACTACTTTTTCTGTTTCTTTCTCCACCAAAAGTTTATAAAATTCTTTAACATAGTCATAGTCTTGGATTGGAATAATAGAAGAATTAACGCCTAGAATAACCATAATTTTTATTTCGTTGTCAGTATTTGTTATGTTATATTTAAAAGAACCCATATTATTAGGTAAATTAATCGCTATTGGCGCAGGAATGGTTGTTATTTCATATCCTTCAGGAATAGTCAAATTTACCATTAAACGTTCTTCCCAAGCATATCCAAAATCTATGGGGTAGGTTCTTTTCTCCAATTTAAACGGATTTTCTTTTTCGGTTTTAAATAAAGAAGGAGAAAAATATATTTTATCGCCTATAATATCTGCTTGATTTTCTAAAGTAAAATCGAATTTCTCAGTAATAGGATCACCTAAATCATTTTTATGATCTATGGTGTAATTAGAAATTTCCATACCGTTGTACTTATTTTCGAATTTTTCAAGATAACTATCTTCACTAATACTATTATTGGCATTCCTAAAATTATAAGCATTATAATTTTTATGTATAATTCTCATAGCGCCTTCTAAGGTTCCTTTACCGTTTAAAGTAGCTTGAATCATGTTTGTTTCGCTAGATTGCGCTCCAGCATTTAAAGAAATAGCTACTGAAGAACCATCTTCTTTTATAAGCCTACCTAACCAATTCAGTGCTCTATTCGGAATTAAGTTTGGCTCTGCATATTTATTGGTGGCATCGAGTAAAATAGTTTCATTACCTATTGCTACAGATGCAATCACATAATTAAAACCTTCACGAGTAGGAAAAATGGGAATTCCGTTATTTTTAGTACTTACTAAAACTGGGAAAGCTTTTAAACCCGCTTCCTTTAGCATGGCAACTAACATTAAATTAATATCAGCAACATTTCCTGTTTTCTCTTTAAATGCCTTTTTAACCCCTTGATCAGTATATTTACTGTAATATTCATTCCAGTTCATATGTTCCTGAATAAAGTAAAAAATTGCATTCATTTTCTCTACTTCGGTACTTGTATTTGCTAAAATACTTGCTAATTCTTCTTTAAAATAACGTGTATTGTTAATTTGACTTCCAAAATCTGGACTATCATAAATAGTTTTAGCAACTTCTTCCCAAGTTGTGGTATAATATTTTATGGGTTCTTGAGGAAATTTAACATACTGCAATTCATAATTGATTGCAGCTCTATAATTATTAATATTACTTATGTAAGGCTCTTCTTTTAAAGCAGAAACATCACTCATTTCAAATTCAGAAACATTAATAGTGTAGTCTATAGAACTAAAGGTAGATGTTCCAGAAAAGCCTCCGCTAGAATTGCGATCTTTATTATTAAAAGTAATTTTACCCGATTTTGTACTTGCTTTAGGTGTAACCTCTAAATACCCCTTAATTTGAGGACTGAACACAAAATATTCAGGAATTTGAACCGATATTTTCTGCTTTTTTATTGGAATATCAAATTGCAATTTAATCTCATGAATGTTATAATAGAAGGGAGAAGTTACGGTGTATTCGTACTCTATAACACTACCTTCTTTTACGTTAGGCAAGGTAAATTTTTCTTTACTATAATATTTTGAAACCTCCTCTGTAAAAGTATCTGAACTTTTAAGCTTACTTTCTTCTAATGTACCCTCTTGTAAGTTATACGTGTATGCTTTTAGACCTCTAAAAGCCTCTTTTTCATTACTTGTATCGCTTATATAGAGTAATTCTGAAATTGTGGCATAATTAAAACCTTCTTTCTTATAAATTTTAATACGCTCGTGAACCTCAGTTATAGTGCTGAACCCTGTAGATTGTGTATAGTTGTACCGAACGTTCACCGAACGATATAAAACTGCCGCAACAGCAGATGAATCTAGCGGATAAACTTTTTCTGATACTTCTTCTTCAGATACTTTACCGAAGCTATAATTTTGAGCGTTTACAAAGCTGATGGTTAGGAATAATAATAGCAAGGGTAAGGTTTTACTTTTCATTTGATTTTAATTTGATGGTTTTGGTTATATTCTTATAAGTACTATTTTAGAATTATCGTGCTGAGAAACCTCTTTTCTAAAATCTCTATATTCGTCATAGCTTTCGTTTGAATATCTACCGTCTTTTATGAATAATTTACGCACATAATCGATGGTTTTTTTATCGTCTGAAACTTTAAAACTTAAACTATAGCTACCAAATTTATTCAGAATAGCAACTGCATCTGGTATGGCATCAATATCGTAATTTGATGGTAATTGTATGGTTATTTCATCTTCATCTAAATAACCTCGTTGAATTTCTAATGGAAACTGTCGATTTCTATAGCGTTTTGGAATAAAGTCATTTCTATTGAAAAAATTAGGAGAAAAAAGCAAACGTTCACCACTTTTAGTGGCATAGTTATCTGCTGTAATCGATACATTTTCACGAAAAACGACAGCGTTAGTATCATTCTCAAAAGTATATTTATTAATATTTAGATTGTTCACATAGTTCCAAATACCCTTATAATACTTGACAATATCGTCTGGTTTTCTGTCTTTTATCATAAAATGATTGTCGTACTGAATGCCTTTTGTAGTTATCGCTACTAGACCATCAATTTTATTTTCATTTGAAATTGAATACGAGCCTTCAATTTTTTGATGATTATCTTCATTTAAATATGCTGGGGTTGACACCAATTCTCCACCTTCTGGTTTAATTAATAAAACTTGCCTTCCATCTGTAAAGTCCCCAATAAAACCAAATGGATGCACTTGAGATGTACAGTCTATCCAAAATAATTTATTTTTATACGGAATCGCTAAAATTACATGATCACCTGCCCATAAATCTGGAAAATCTGCTTCAAAACTCACTTTATTTGTACCTGATTCTACATGGGTGTAATAAGACGTTACACCAACTTCGTTCAGCAATGCTTTGGTATAGTTCGTTAGTCCTTTACAATCGCCGTATTTTACCTTATCGACCTCTATAGCACTTATAGGCTGTATACCACCAATACCAACCTGAACGCTTATATATCGCGTATTTTGCTGTACATAATTATATACAATTTTTGCTTTTTCTAAATCGTCTGTTGCGCCTGCTGTTAAAGATTTTATAAGAATTTTTGCAGCTTCAGTTAGTTCATCCTTATTAGCTATGTGGTTCGAATACATCCATGAACCAACTTCTTGCCAATTATTAATAGCACCACGAAAACCCTCGTAAATAAAATTCACCATTCTAGGGTGTATCTGAGGCGCAATTTCAGCAAAAGAAGGTGCTAATTCTTCGTATTTGATAGCCGGAATATTTGAGGCCTCGTAAGTAATACTATTCTCCGTATCTGTTTTAATTACCGCAATATTATCTAAATTCTTTTCTTTTATGATTGGCTTTAAGTCTGTAGAAGAATAGCTAATAGTGTATTTACTTTTTTCAGTACTAACCCCATAGCCTTCTAAAAAACGCCAAGGAATAATAAAACCAGTATTTTTTGTTTTAGTTTCTACCGTAAATTCTACGGTGTAAGGATATGAAACGGGTGTATATTCTAAATAAAGCACTCTAGAATCCGAATACATGGTACCACCGCTTACTGCGCTTACATCGTTAAAATCTTTTTGTTTAATTTTATTGGTTTCCTTCCCTAACTGATCATAAACTACCGCTTGTATGGCGATAATTTTCTCAGAATCATCATACCATTCTCTTGCATAAACATAGTCATCGCCTTGTTTATTTAGCACTGTTACCACACGCCTTTTAGTCACCACCAATTCATCGATAGCATTAATGTTTATGGTAATTTCATTACTCCGAACTACAGCATTTGCGTCTTCTGTAAGATTCTTATCGATAAGAAGTGATTGGTACTCTAAATTTTGTGAAATCAGAAAATGACAAAAAAATAGGGTGACTAGGGAGATAAATAAGCGCATTAATTTTAATTTGGCGGTTCGGCTTATCCAAATTAAGATAATTTCTTACAAAGGCATTAATTTATTCGACAAAAAAATACTATTCTCTGTTCTTTGTATCAATTATAATGGTTACAGGCCCATCATTGAGCAAATCTACTTTCATGTCAGCGCCAAAAATACCTGTTCCAACTTTTTTTCCTAAATCGATTTCTAACTGTTTTAAAAAAGCTTCATAAAGTGGAATGGCGGTATCAGGTTTTGCAGCTTTTATGTACGAAGGTCTGTTGCCTTTCTTTGTTGAAGCGTGCAAGGTAAACTGACTAACGACTATAACATCTCCTCCATTTTCGAGAATAGATTTATTCATCACACCCTGTTCATCATTAAAAACGCGCAGATTTACGATTTTTCGGGTCAACCAAACTATGTCTTCGTCTTGGTCTGCATCTTCAATACCTAAAAGTAGTAAGAGTCCATTATTTATTTCAGAAATAAGCTGATTATTAACGGTAACACTTGCCCTTGAAACTCTTTGTAAAACTACCCTCACTTTTTTTCTCCGTAAATATCAGTTCTATAATTCTCATCTTCTCCGTTAATCATTTGTACATAACTTCGGTAGCGACTCCAAGCAATATCATCGGTTTCTAAGGCATTTTTTATAGCACAATTTGGCTCTTCTAAATGCAAACAGTTATTAAATTTACAATTTTGCTTTAGTTTAAAAAACTCTGGAAAGTAGTCACCAATCTCCTCTTTTTCCATATCTACGATTCCAAAACCTTTAATACCTGGTGTATCGATAATTCGAGCACCCATATCTAAATCGAACATTTCGGCGAAGGTTGTTGTATGTTGCCCTTGTAAATGTTGTACCGAGATTTTCTTGGTTTTTAGAGTTAATTTTGGCTCAATAGTATTCACTAAGGTAGATTTACCAACACCAGAATGCCCTGAAAACATACTAGTTTTGTTAAGCATTAAAGCCTTAACTTGATCGATATTTTTACCTGTAGCCGCCGATATTCCGATACAATTATAGCCTATTTTTCGGTATAGCGCTGCTAAATATTTTACCTCTACCAATTCCTCTTCTGTGTAGGTATCTACTTTATTGAACAAAATGGTAACTGGAATATGGTATGCTTCTGAAGTGACTAAAAAACGATCTATAAAACTGGTGGAGGTGGGCGGGTTATTTAATGTAGCCATTAAAAAAGCCTGATCTAAATTAGCCGCAATAATATGGGTTTGTTTTGATAGGTTTACCGATTTTCTAATGATATAATTTTTTCTTTTAGCGATTTTAGTAATGATGCCTATGGTTTCATCGCCAATTTTTTCGATATCAAAAGTTACCGAATCACCAACAGCAACTGGGTTAGTACTTTTTATCCCTTGAATTCTAAATTTACCTTTTATTCTACACTCATAAAAAACGCCATCTTCCGCTTTTACGGTATACCAACTTCCGGTAGATTTATATACAATTCCTATCATTTACAATGTTTACCAATTATGAACTACAAAATAACAACTTTTATAATGAAGTAATTCGTTTAAAACACTTTAAAAATACCTAAAAACCTGTAGTTATTAGGTTGAATTTGTTTTTTACATTTAACGTATAAAAAAATAAAACAACGTATTATGAAAAAAATTTTATGTATTATCTGTCTAGTTGCAATTTCAACACTTGATTTAAATGCGCAACAATTTAAAGTAATTACCAGTGTAGAATCTATTGTACCGAGTGGTTTGGGCCGTTCTCGAATTATTAGCGCCAATGAAGATAAAGATTATAAAGAATACACTACTACACAAACTGAGGATGATAATAGCAGAAATAAATCGGATCGTGGAGACATTCGAGTGAAGGATTTTGATGAAACTAAATTACTTAACTTTTATAATATTGCAGGGATTCGTTTTCAGAATATTGCAGCCAATGATGCGGTAATTACCTCAAAATTAAACACCATGGCAGAAGAAGGTTGGGATTTAGTTTTTGTAACGAGCGCGGTTGAAAGCGACGCCGGCACCCAGGACGGTCAAGGCATCTTTATTACACGGTATATTTTCAAGAAAAAATAAATAAAAAAATGGGATTTGATAATTTTCAAATCCCCTTTTTTATTTTCTTATAACCTAATTCTTCATTTGAACTCTACCGCCAGCAAAGGTATTTTTATTCACTTCTTTTGGGTTTCCATAGACATCAACATCGCCTCCTGCTCTTATATTCACATCAACATAGTCCGTAGCATATACCTCCGCTTCGCCACCTGCAGATATTTTAATTGATGTAGTTTCCGTTCTTAACTCTTTTCCTTCAAAAATGCCGCCTGTGTTTAGCACAACATCTTGATTTTTAGTTAATCCGGCTGCTTCTATAATTCCACCTGTAACTGCTCTAGCATCTAAATGATTCAGTTTTAAACCTACTTTTATTTGAGCACCTTCTTGCGCTCTAAGTTCTATCGTATTTTGTTCGATGGTTTCGTTCGAGCTTATTTTAGCACCTTCATTGCCATCTATCACGGAAAGTTCTTTATAATAAACTTCAACAAAAGTATTTTCTCCGCTAAAAATTTTGTCGATTTCCATACGTATTTTAAGCACTCCATTTTTGTTTACTAAATTAATATCGTTTACATTCTGCCCCTTAACCAAAACTCTATTTTCATCAGATTTAATCAAATTAACCTCGATTAAATCGAACACTTTCACCTCGGTAAAAGTTCCCATATCTTTATCTAGTATTCGCTGTGCGGAACTACTAGTCACTATTAGTAAAATTAAAATTGTGATATAATTCTTCATGTTTTGTGTTTTGTTTTTATAAAGATACGCTTGTTTTGGTTTTGTTACAGTTGAGAAATAAAAAACCGTTTTCTTTTTAGAAAACGGTTTTTAGTTCATTAAAAAAAATTATTAATTCTACGAATTAATGATTTTCTCTTGGTGATTGATTGACTCTTGGTGAATAGCTTTAAACATTTTTAAGATAAATTCTTCACTTAAACCTTTACTTTCACCCTCTAAAATCATGGCTCCTAAAATTTGGTTCCAACGGTTAGATTGCAAAACTGCAACATTTTTTTGCTTTTTTAATGCCCCAATACCGTCAGACACTTTCATTCTTTTGCCCATCATTTCGATTAACTGACCATCAATTACATCAATTTGAGCTCTTAAATTACTTAAATCGTTATTGTATTCTGCCTCAGAGTCTGTCTCTTTTCTGATTTTTAAATCGCGCATAATCTGTATTAATTTTGCAGGCGTTACTTGTTGCGCAGCATCACTCCAGGCATTTTCAGGATCAAAATGTGTTTCAATCATTAAGCCATCAAAATTTAAATCTAATGCCGTTTGAGACACATCAAAAATCATTTCTCTATTACCAGTAATATGCGAAGGATCGTTAATTAAAGGTAAATCAGGGAATTTATTCTGGAATTCAATGGCTAATTGCCATTCTGGAATATTTCTATATTTACTTTTTTCATAGGTAGAAAAACCTCTATGAATGGCACCTAAATTTTTGATTCCGGCAGTATACAATCTTTCTATTCCGCCAAGCCATAAGGCTAAATCTGGATTTACTGGATTCTTTACCAAAACAATTTTATCGGTTCCTGCTAATGCATCGGCAATTTCTTGCATAATAAACGGACTTACCGTAGAACGTGCACCGATCCACAACAAATCTACATCATGTTCTAATGCTAATTTTACGTGTGCTGCATTCGCAACTTCAGTACAGGTTTTCATGCCTGTTTCGGCCTTTACTTTTTGTAACCATTTTAAACCTAATGCTCCAACACCTTCAAACATTCCAGGACGAGTTCTTGGTTTCCAAATACCAGCACGGTAATAATTTACATCGGTATCTTTTAATTCGTGCGCAATTCTTAATACTTGCTCTTCTGTTTCTGCACTACATGGTCCTGCAATTACTAGGGGATGATCTAATTTCATGTCATCTAACCAAGTACGCATTTGTTTTGAATTTTCCATTTCTCGTTGTTCTATTTTTTATTAATTGGAATTCCGTTTAAAATCTCTTTTATTCTGTTGGTACTATTCATTTGCTGAAAAATACCGTCATAATCGTCTTCTTTAATCATTTTTTTAAATGCCTCTAGATTCTGAATATATTCTTCTAACGTTTCTATAACATTCTCTTTGTTTTGTTTAAAAATGGGTGTCCACATCGCCGGCGAACTTTTTGCCAAACGCACCGTACTTTCAAATCCACTACCCGCCATATCAAAAATATCGCGTTCGTTTTGCTCTTTTTCAATCACCGTTTTGCCTAACATAAAAGAACTGATGTGCGATAAATGCGATACATAAGCAATATGTTTATCGTGCGCCACAGGATTCATATAGCGAATTCGCATCCCTAACTCTTGAAATATTGCCAATGCTTTTTCTTGTAGCTTAAACGCTGTTTTCTCTACTTCACAAATTATATTTGTTTTCCCATCAAACAAACCATTAATGGCTGCTGCTGGCCCCGAAAACTCCGTTCCTGCAATAGGGTGACACGCTAAATAATTTCTTCTTCTAGGATGCAAGGCTACCGTATTGCAAATTAACACTTTTGTAGAGCCTGCATCCAACACAATCGTATCATCATTTACGACATCCAACACTTTTGGAAGCACCGAAAGCGTAACGTCTACAGGCACTGACACGATTACGATATCCGCTATCGACAAGTCTTCATAGCTTGCCTTTTTATCAATTAATTGTATGGCAAGCGCTTGCTCAATATGTTTTTCGTTGGTATCTATGCCATAAATTACCGCTTCAGGGTGAAAAGCTTTTATATCCTTTACCATAGAACCGCCAATTAATCCGATACCTATTACAAATACATTCATTTTATAAATTCAAGTTCAAGTTCATTTTTTACTTGTTCGCTGTTGGTTACTCGTTGTCGGTTGTCCGTAAATTTTACTTAAAACTTAACATTTAAAACTCAAAACTAATTTGAACTTTTGACATTCGACTTTAGACTTTAAGACTAAATGTCAAAACCTCTCAGTCGCTTCTTTAATTTTATCTTCGGTAACACACAATGAAAACCGAATATAGCCTTCGCCATTGCTGCCGAAAATAGTACCAGGCGTTATAAATATGCTTTTGTCGTATAAAATAGTATCAATAAATTTTTCTGAGGATGACGCTCCTGCTGGTAGTTTTGCCCAAACAAACATGCCTACGGCATTTTTATCATACACACAATTTAACTTTTCTACCAATTGAAACATTAATTGTTGTCTTTTTTTGTACACCGCATTAAACTCATCAAACCAATCTTGACCGCTTTTCAGAGCGGCGATAGCTCCTTTCTGAATGCCGTAAAACATCCCAGAATCCATATTACTTTTTACTTTTAAAATGGCGTTTAAGTGATTTTCGTTTCCTAAAACCATACCAACTCTCCATCCTGCCATATTAAAGGTTTTACTCAACGAGTTTAGTTCTATAGCGACCTCTTTTGCGCCTTCTACACTCAAAATACTTGTAGGAGCATCATTTAACACAAAACTGTACGGATTGTCGTTGACCAAAAGAATATCGTGGCGTTTTGCAAAATCTACTAAAGTTTTAAATTGTTGCTTGTTTGCCGATGCTCCCGTAGGCATATGTGGATAACTCAACCACATGATTTTTACTTTAGATAAATCTTGCTTTTCAAGGGCCCGAATATCTGGAAACCAACTATTTTCGGCTATTAAATCATAATATTTAGGAACTGCGCCAATTAAATTTGTTACTGAACTATAGGTTGGATATCCTGGATTGGGAATTAAAGCCTCGTCACCAGGGTTTAAAAAAGCCAAGCTAATATGCATAATGCCTTCTTTAGAACCCATTAATGGTAACACCTCGTTTGTTGGGTTTAGCGAAACGCCATATTTGTTTGCGTAAAATTCAACAATAGCTTGTCTAAATTCTGGCAAACCTTGATAACTTTGGTATTGGTGCGCTCCATCGTCTAAAACCGCATCTTGCATTGCTTTTAATACCTGATGAGAGGGTGCCAAATCAGGACTGCCGATACCCATATTTATAATCGGTTTACCTTCTGCCATTAAGCCTCGAACTTCTCTCAATTTTCTTGAGAAATAGTATTCTTCAACCGTTTGTAATCTGTCTGCTGTGGTTATCATACTCTAGCATTTTTATATTCTCCTAATATTTTGAATTCCTCGGTCATTATTTCTAATAGTGATTTTGATTTTTCGAAATGTGCATATTCATCAAAGGTTACATCAACAAAAAAGGCATACTTCCAAGGGCGTTCTATTACAGGTAAGGACTGTATTTTAGTTAAATTTAAATTACAGTCGCTCATCACATTTAAAATAGCCGCCAAACTACCACGTTTATGATCTGCAATAAAACGTATTGAGGCTTTATTGATTTGTTCTTTTGGAAG
>JANQTG010000235.1:12743-21704 GCA_030731855.1 Cellulophaga sp.
GTAGAATTATTCGTAATCGTTTGGATTTCTGAGGCTATAATTTCTAAATCGTACAACTCTGCTGCCGCTTTTGGAGCTATTGCTGCTATATTTTTTAATTGATTTTTTTGAATTTGCATGGCTGTTTCTGCGGTATCTACAGCTTCTACTAATTTAATTTCAGGGTATGATTTTAAAAAGTCTTTACACTGCAACAATGCCATGGGATGCGAGTGTACTTCTTTGACATCTTCAAGGCGTTGCCCTTTTAACACCATTAAATTATGATGAATGTTTAAATAATGTTCGCCAATGATGTGTAAATTGTTATGAAATACCAGATTATAATTCGGAATTATAGAACCGGCAATAGAGTTTTCAATGGCCATAACGGCTTTATCCGCTCTACCAGATAAGGTATGTGATACCAGCTCATCGAAAGATAAACATTCTACCAAATCGATATCTTCTCCAAAAAAATCGCGCGCGACTTGATGATGGTTAGATCCTTTTATTCCTTGTATGGCAATTTTTAATTTCATTTTGAAAACTATATTAGTTTTATTAAAACCCCTTGACTAGAGGCTAAGAGTCATATTTATCTTTTAAAAACATTACCCTTTGGATTCATTTCGACTCCGCTCAACGACCGCTCTTAGGTAATTTTTATTTTTAAATAAAAATCAAAAAAAAAGCCTCGTTTTATACGAGACTTCTATTTGATGATATATTTTTTATATACTACAACAGTCCCGCACCTCTCTTAAAAAAGAAGTAAAAAAAGAAACCGTTCCAGAAATATTGCTTTGTCATTTGATTTAAAACTTTGGCTAAAGTACTACTAATATTTAAAAATCAAAATATACAGGCCTCTTTTTTTTAATGTGTTAGTTTTTTAGTGTAGAGATGCGAATTGTACTAAAAAACGAACTATTTATTAAGAAATATGAATTTTCTACTCAAACATTACTCGGCTGAATCGACAAAACAATTTCGTTCATAAGCGCATCTAAATCTTCTTGTATTTCAGGATTGGTACAATTCGTAAGTATCGAAATCACCATCTTTTCTTCTGGATACACAAAAAAATTGGAATATCCACCAACCCCGTTACCTATATGTCCATAATAATTTCTGCCTGCTTTATCTTGACTTACTTGCCATCCCAAACCATAATAAGTGGGTGTATTATTGATAATTTCGGAAGTTAAAAATTGACTTAAAACTGCATCATTCAGCACTTTTTTATCTAAAAATGCTTGTCCGAATTTTGCAATATCTTCCGATGTTGCTAAATAACCGCCCCCTGCCATTTTAAAATGGTTGTTTACAGGTATCGCTTCTCGAAAGCCTAAAGCATTTCTAGAATAAAATTTAGTGATGTGCAGTTGACCTTTCTTAACAGCATCAATACCAGATATATCTGCGGCAAAAGTATGTTGTAGTGATAATAGCTCTAACACTTTTTCACTAACATAATTTTCAAATGAAATACCACTAGCCTCTTCCATCGCCAATGAAATTAAAATCCAACCAAAACTATTGTAATGATAACTGGTGCCAGGCTTAAAAAGTAAATCATCTTCTTGAAAAAGTTTAATACTTTCTTTTATGCTGTAGGGTTCATTTAAGCCATATTCTTTGCCTTGATAGGCTCTAATACCCGCAGTGTGGCTTGCTAATTGTCGAATGGTAAAATCCCATTTCTTTTTTGGATAATAGGGTACATATTTGTAAAATGACGCATCTAAATCTATTAAACCATCAGCAACCATATTGGCTAATGCTGTGGCTGCAATTGGTTTTGAAACGCTGGCAATTCTAAAAACCGATGTTTGCGGGTTTACAGCTACTTTATTTTCGATAGAAGCAAAACCGTAGCCTTTTTGAAAATAGTTTTTGCCTTCTTTGAGTACAGAAATTGCTAAGCCAGGTACTTTCTTATTTTTAATTAATTGCGACAGTAAATAATCTGCTTTTGCTAATCCTTGGAGTTTTTGATCGTCACCAACCATACGCCTGAAAGCAAAAATATCTTTTAGATATGTTAACAGTGGTTTTTTCAATTCCTAAATAATAATTTACCTCTAAAAAGTGCTTCAACCTCAACAATTGCGGGCTGATTAAAACTAATGACATCGCCAGTTCCCACAATAGAACCTCTTAAAGATTGTTGCGGATTCAATAACATATCATTAGAGCCACGATGGAATACACTGATGTTTTCAGCAATTAAATTTTCGGCCTGCAATCGTGAGTCGCCAGCTGCAAAATTTATATCGAAGTTTTGAGTCGTTCCTTTAATATCAAAAAAAGCAATTCCGTTTGATACAATATTTAGATTGATGCTATTCACTTCTAAATTAAATTCCCCATCGGTGGTTTCTGCCTCTGGAACTGTGAAACTTTCTGATAACAAGGATAACGATGGATAATTTAAAACACCATCGCTTGTTATAGGAAAACCCGTACTACTGCGTATTTCATTTATATTCGGAGACGATACAAAAATAGTAGTTAAGCCAAAGTCACGAACAAAATTACAACCATTTTCATTTCGAATAATTAATCTATTCTCTAAAACTTCAACGGTAATTTCATTTCTAAGAAATTCACCTGTTTCTAGTACTACTTTTTGTACGTCACTCTGTTTTACTACCAGTTTAACGCCTTCAAAAACAGTAATAGCAGTGAAATTTGCCAAAGTAATTTCCTCCTGAATTATTTCTCCAGATTTCTGAAAACAATCGGGCGCATTTTCGCTAGAACATCCTGAGAAAATCAATATAAAAAATATACTTAATGCTATAACCTTGTTCACACTTTTAGTTTTCTTTGTTCGTTGATCGTTTTTCGTTGTCGCTAGTTGGTTGTCGGTTGTCGGTTGTCGGTTGATAGCTTAAAAAAGTTTAAAGTTATTACAAAAAAATTAAAAATTTTAGACTCCGAATTTCGTATTTATTGTAAACTCAAAAATTATAACCCTTCTGACTTTCGACATTAAACATTCGACTTTAGACATATTAATCCAAAATGTGTACTTGATTTTTTTTAATATCGATTTCTAATTTCGTCCTTCGTATTTCTAATTTTTCCCAGTCTTAATACTTTGTACTTATTACTTTATACTTTTTGTTTCGTATTTCGTATTTTTTTTACTTGAAACTCAACATTTAAAACTTGAAACTCATTTTTAATTATTCATTTTTAATTTTTAATTAAAGCCGTATTCCAACTCCAAGCTCAACAGCTTCTGCTTTTGCTCCGTGGGATTTAAGGCTGATAACGGCATACACTTTATCATTAAAATAGCGTTTCATTCCCATTCTATTATAAACCCTTCCTTCAAAATCAAAAGGATAATACACATAATATCCTAATTGGGTTATAACCGAAGTTTTATTAAAAAATAATTCGTGCCCTACAAAAACACCAACCCGCCTGTAATCGGTATCAGCAATTATGTTTCGTTCAGGAAAAGCAACCGATTGATACGTTATTAATTCTTTTAAAAAATTTGAGAAAAATACATCCGTTCCTAATTGAATAGCACTTAAATTTCCTAAGCGC
Organism: Cellulophaga sp.; assembly: GCA_030731855.1. Classification (GTDB taxonomy): domain Bacteria; phylum Bacteroidota; class Bacteroidia; order Flavobacteriales; family Flavobacteriaceae; genus Cellulophaga. The sequence goes on from JANQTG010000235.1 coordinate 16,293, forward strand.
TTATCGGCATATCCCGAAAAAACATAAAATGGAAATTGACCAGAATTAATCACATCACTTTCATTAATTCCCGTTCTAAAAGCAAGATTAAAACGAATAGGTTCTGTAATTTTTTCTTGATTGGTTTTAATATAGCCTGGCTCTTTACCACCATCTAAATCATAGGTTAAACCCGCATTAAATGCGAACGTATTCGTTGATGTATTTGGGGCTTTTACATTGGCATTTGAATAGTGAATTATCGAAACTCCAGCTTTAAAACCTACCCCTTTTACAATATTCTCTTTATGAAAATTAAACATTAAATAGGTAGAGCTCAAAATATTCGTCCCAAAGGCATTATTTCTAAAATTATTTACTTTGTCATACGGATTGGTATTGTAGGCAACACCCTGCCCCAGTCTAAATTGCAAAAGTCGATTTAAAAAATAAAAATTGTAATGCGCGTAGAGTCCAAAATTGCGCCCTAAAACGTCATTATTAAATTCTTGACAAATGAAAGAATAGCCTATATCAGGATAATTAAAGCGTTGTTCCCAAGCTTCAAAACCGTATGTTTTTCTGTTTAAACTTAAAATTACTCCGGCGGGATGTGAATTTATTAAATGTGAAACATCAGGATTATGAAGCATGATGGTGCCATAAAACTGGTTAGCATCTAAAGTATATCTTTTTTGTTCTTGCGTTTCTTGCGAAAAACAAAGACAAGTGATTCCTAAAAAAAATAGAATAAACTTTAGTTTCATTAATTTTATAAATATGCTCAAAAGTAAGAATTTGCTACCAACCCAAAAGCGACTTAATTTTTTATTTAAAAGACTTCTTTTGCAATTGCTTTTATATTATTCGATTTTCCCATAGAATAATAATGCAATACAGGAACACCCGCAGCTTTTAACTCCTTTGATTGTTGAATCGCCCATTCAATTCCTACTTGACGAACGTCAGCATTATCTGTACAATTTTCTACCGCTTCTACTAAATCTTGAGGTACGTCTAAACTGAAAATTTGAGGTAATAATTGTAAATGGCGTTTCACGGCAATAGGTTTTATACCCGGAATAATCGGCACATGAATACCGATAGCTTTCGCTGCTGCAACAAATTCAAAATATTTTTGATTATCAAAAAACATTTGTGTCACCACATAATCAGCGCCTGCATCTACTTTTTCTTTTAATCGTTTTAAATCAGATTTCAAAGATGGTGATTCCATATGTTTCTCTGGATAGCCAGCCACCCCTATACAAAAATCAGGACGATCATCCCCTTGAATATCATCATGCAAATATTTTCCCTTATTTAAATTCTGAATTTGAGTAACCAATTCACTCGCATAGCAATTTCCATCTTCGGTCGGAATAAAATATTTTTCCTCTTTCATGGCATCACCACGCAATGCCATTACATTGTCGATCCCCAAATAATGACAATCGATCAACATATATTCTGTTTCCGCCTTGGTAAATCCACCACAAATTACATGCGGAATAGTATCTACATTAAATTTATGTTTAATCGAAGCGCAAATACCAACTGTACCAGGGCGCATACGAGTTATTTTTTTGTCGTACAAACCTGCTTTATCTACATAAATATATTCTTCTCTAGATGTGGTTACATCAATAAAAGGCGGATTGAATTCCATTAACGGATCAATATTATCATATAAATCTTGAATACTATTGCCCTTTACTGGTGGGACAATTTCAAACGAAAAAAGTGTATTTCCGTTGGCGTTTTTTATGTGGTCTGTTACTTTCATACTGGCCTCTCCCCCCGCCCTCTCCAAAAGAGAGGGAGCTAAAAGGATTATTTAAATTTATACTATTTGTTTAATCAAACTTATTTATTCCCCCTTTGGGGGTTAGGGGGCTTCCGCAATATTTGTTGCCAACCACCTAGTTGCTTCTTCCAAAGATATTCCCTTTCTTTTGGCAAAATCTTCTACTTGATCTTCTTTGATTTTTCCTAATCCGAAATAGCGCGCTTCTGGGTTGGCAAAATAATACCCAGAAACTGATGATGCTGGCCACATCGCCAGACTTTCAGTAAGCTTTACGCCAATTTTATTTTCGACATCTAATAATTCCCAAATCGTTAACTTTTCTAAGTGATCTGGACAGGCAGGGTAGCCTGGCGCAGGTCGAATTCCTTTATAATTCTCATTGATTAAATCCTCATTACTCAGAGTTTCGTTAGAGGCGTAACCCCAATATTTTGTTCGTACTTCTTTGTGTAAATATTCCGCATAAGCTTCTGCCAAACGATCGGCTAATGCTTTTACTAAAATGGAATTATAATCATCTAAATTGTCTTTGTACGCATCTGCCATTTCATCGGCTCCAAAACCTGTGGTTACACAAAAACAGCCTATATAGTCTTGCTTTCCTGAACTTTTAGGAGCAATAAAATCTGCTAAAGCATAATCTGGAACACCCTCTCGTCTTTGTAATTGTTGGCGTAACGTTCTAAAGACAAATTGACTTTGACTACGCTCAGTCATCAAATCTGAATGAAACTCCTCCCTTTGTGGCGGAGGTTGGATCGGGGCTTCTACTTGAATATCATCATCACTAATGGCATTTGCTGGGAATAATCCAAAAATCGCTTTTGCTATTAATTTTTTTTCTTTGAAAATCTTTTTGAGCATTTTTTGAGCATCGGCAAAAAGCTCTACGGCTTGTTCGCCTACCACATCATCTGTTAAAATATCAGGGTATTTACCGTGTAATTCCCATCCCCTAAAAAATGGAGACCAATCGATGTAGGGTTCAAATTTTTCTAAATCCAAATCCTCAATAACTTGAATTCCTAATTGATTTGGTTTTGAAATCTTTGTATCTTCCCAATTGATTTGAAACTTATTTTTCCGAGCCTCAGCAATTGTTTTGTAGTCTTTTGCTTTTGTTCTACTTAAAAATTTATCTCTGAAGCTTTCGTAGTCTAGTTTGATGTTTTTCTTATAGTCGTTAGAGGTTTCTTTTTGAAGTAAATCGCCCACAACAGTTACTGCCCGAGAAGCATCATTTACATGCACAACAGTATTGCTATATTGTGTATCAATCTTTACAGCGGTGTGCGCTTTACTGGTGGTTGCACCACCAATTAATAAAGGGACTTTAAAATTCTGACGCTCCATTTCTTTCGCCAAAAACACCATTTCATCTAAAGAAGGCGTAATAAGTCCACTTAATCCAATCACATCTACATTGTGTTCAATGGCAGCCTGTATAATTTTTTCAGGAGGTACCATGACCCCTAAATCAATTATTTCATAATTATTACAAGCCAAAACAACACTGACAATGTTTTTGCCGATGTCGTGAACATCACCTTTTACTGTTGCCATTAATATGCGGCCAGCAGCCCCCCCCGCCCCCGAAGGAAGAGCTTTTAATACTTTGTGGATTTTTGTTAGAACAAGTTCTAACTCTGTTAAAACTTCATTGTTTGTGAACCTTATTACTTTATAGCCCTGTTCTTCTAGCCAAGTTGTTCTTTCTTGATCACTTTTTTTATTTTCTGGTAATTGATGAATAAGTCCGTCAACCTCAATAATCAGGTTTTGTTTTAGGCAAATAAAATCTGTAATATATTCTCCAACAATATGTTGTCTTCTAAATTTATAACCATCTAAATTTTTATTACTCAAGGCGTTCCAAAGCATTTTTTCAGCCTCCGTTGGTACGTTCCGCATGCGTTTGGCGTGTTCTTTTAACAAACCATACAGCACAGGATTTGCCTTACGCCAATGCGACTCCCCCTTTGGGGGTTGGGAGGCCGTTCTTAATTTTTCTTCTTCGATGTATGGTAAAAGATAAGCCACCGCTTTTTTCATCACTCGGGCAGATTTTACGACTTGGGGTAAAAACATTTTACCACTACCAAACAAATCACCTACCACATTCATGCCCGCCATTAAATTTCCTTCAATGACTTCTATAGGTTTATTGGCATTTACCCGTGCTTCTTCTACATCATCAATAATATATTGGTCGATGCCTTTTACCAATGCTCTGGTAATTCGGTTTTGTAAGGGTTCTTCTCGCCAAGACAAATCGATTTTACTAGTTTTTGCTTCACCTACTACAGATTCTGCAAAATCGAGCAAACGTTCTGTAGCATCATCTCTTCTATTTAAAACAACATCTTCAACGCGCTCTAATAAATCTTTGGGAATATCATCATAAACGCCTAGTAAACTAGGATTTACAATACCCATATTCATACCAGCTTGTATCGCATGGTATAAAAAAACCGAATGCATTGCTTCACGAACAGGATCATTACCTCTAAAACTAAATGATACATTACTGACACCACCACTAACGCTGCAATGTGGTAAATTTTCGCGAACCCATTTTGTCGCTTTTATAAAATCTAAAGCATTTAATTTATGCTCTTCCATGCCTGTTGCGACGGGAAAAATATTTAAGTCGAAAATAATATCTTCGGGAGCAAAATTGACTTCATTGACCAAAATATTATAAGATCGTGTGGCGATTTCAATTCTACGGTCATAATTATCAGCCTGACCAGTTTCGTCAAAAGCCATAATAATCACAGCAGCCCCGTAGCGTTTTATTAATTTAGCATGATGTTTAAATTCTTTTTCTCCTTCTTTTAAACTGATAGAATTTACCACACATTTGCCTTGAACCACTTGCAAACCAGCTTCAATAATTTCCCATTTAGAGCTATCAATCATTATAGGAACTCTAGAAATATCGGGTTCGGCAATCACTAAATTTAAGAACTTCACCATGGCTTCTTTGCCATCGATAAGTCCGTCATCCATATTAATATCAATAATCTGAGCACCACCTTCTACCTGTTCGCGAGCAACACTTAAAGCTTCTTCAAACTTTTCTTCTTTAATAAGGCGTAAAAATTTCTTAGAGCCCGCAACATTGGTACGTTCCCCTACGTTTACGAAATTGGTTTCTGGTGTAACTACTAGAGGTTCTAATCCGCTAAGTTTTAGAAAACGTTGCTCGTTATTCGTTGTTCGTTGTTCGATCTTCGTCATATTCGTTTCTGATAATTAATAAAACCATTTATCAGCTTTTTAACTCTTTCTAATTCGTTCAAAATAACAGAAATATCCGGTATAATATATTCTAAGTCGTTTGCTAAAAATAATTGCGTTTCTAGTTCGTAAAGTGATCCTCTACTTATATGCAAAAAATGTATCGTTTCTTTTGACGTTCTTCTACCGCAGCCTTCAGCTATACTAGAGGATACTGAAACAACACACTGTCTTATTTGTGATGTAAGTCCGTATTGTTCCTCCCTAGGAAAATCTTTAGTCAAAACATAAACGTTTTTAACTAAACTCCTAGCCTGTACCCAAACGTCTAATTCTTTATAATCCAAAATTATATTTTTTAAAAACCATCAACGAGCAAC
>JANQTG010000235.1:21804-42307 GCA_030731855.1 Cellulophaga sp.
CGTCTAATTCTTTATAATCCAAAATTATATTTTTTAAAAACCATCAACGAGCAACGATTCTCGGTTTATACTTCCCTACCACCTCAGCAATCGCCTTTATATGTTCGGGAGTTGTTCCACAACAACCACCTACAATATTTACTAAGCCTTTTTCTGCGTATTCTTTTATTTGGGCTGCCATTTGTGCGGGAGATTCATCGTATTCTCCAAAAGCATTAGGTAAGCCTGCATTAGGGTGAGCGGAAACAGCGTAGTTTGATTTTGCCGATAAAACTTCTAAATGGGGGACTAACTGACTAGCTCCCAACGCACAATTAAATCCGACGGATAAAACAGGAATATGTGAAATAGAAATTAAAAAGGCTTCTGCCGTTTGGCCGGATAAGGTTCTACCCGAAGCATCGGTAATTGTTCCACTTACCATGACAGGAACATCAATATTACGTTCTTCTTTTACTTCTTCAATGGCAAATAATGCGGCTTTTGCGTTTAGGGTATCAAAAATGGTTTCTACTAAAAGTAGATCTACACCACCGTCTAGCAAAGCTTCAACCTGTTGTTTGTAAGCGATTCTTAATTGATCAAAAGTAACGCCCCTAAACCCTGGATCGTTAACATCGGGCGACATGCTTGCTGTTTTGTTGGTTGGGCCAATGCTACCCGCTACAAAACGAGGTTTGTTGGGTTCTTTTGCAGTGAATTCATTAGCTACTTTTTTGGCAATTCTGGCAGATTCGTAGTTTAGTTCGTAAACATAATCTTCTAGAAAATAATCTGCCATGGCGATGGTAGTTCCCGAAAAAGTATTGGTTTCTACAATATCTGCCCCAGCAGCAAAATATTGTCGGTGTACATCGGCTATGGATTCTGGTTGCGTGATAGATAACAAATCGTTATTGCCTTGTAACGGGTGTTCCCAATCTTTAAATCGCTCTCCACGAAAATCTTCTTCTGAAAATTTATGCCGTTGAAGCATAGTTCCCATAGCGCCATCAAGAATTAGAATTCGTTCTTTTAAAACCTCTTTTATGTTTTTCATTGCTTTGAAATCAATAGCTTTTTAATCGAATTAATACACTTCAAAAAAGCTAATGATTAACTCGAAATATTTAAACGAATACTTAAAATTTATATAAGTACAAAGAAACGTTAGAAGCTCGGCAAAAACAAATAAAATGGGCTTTTGTTGGTGTAGAATTTAAGAATGATTCGCTTTATTTTAACTAGTAAAATAAATAATCTCAAAGTCTTTTTCTACCTAAATCAACAAGACCTGCAAGGAAGCCTACTTTTGTTGGCAACACCTTGCAGGTCGAGCATTATTATTTAGTAATTTTATAGTTATTTATGCATAAATACTTTGAACTACTTCTTTTTTGGCTTCTTTTTTACTACCATCAAAACCTTCTACGCCACCAACAGTTGTATATTTCATCACATAACGTTTACCTGGATTGATGATTTGATAGGCAAATTGACACATAACCGCAGCTTCGTGAAAACCAGAAAGAATCAACTTTAATTTTCCTTCATACGTATTTACATCGCCGATAGCAAAAACTCCTGGAATATTGGTTTGGTAATCTTTCGCGTTATTGACTTTAATGGCGTTTTTTTCGATTTCTAAGCCCCAATCTCCTATAGGACCTAATTTCGGTGAAAGCCCAAATAAAGGAATAAAATCATCTACCTCCAAAACAGTTTCGCCTTTTTCTAGGTCATTGTGTTTGATGGTTACCGATTCTAATTCCGTTTTACCCGAAATACCAATAACCTCAGCCTCTGTAAAGAGTTTTATTTTTCCTAATTTGGCTAATTCTGACGCTTTTTCAACCGAGTCTAATGCACCTCTAAATTCGTTTCTTCGGTGTACTAAAGAAACTTCTTCGGCAACATCTGCTAAAAATATAGCCCAATCTAGGGCAGAATCACCACCACCAGCAATTACCACTTTTTTATGGCGATATACTTCCGGATCTTTAATAAAATAATTCACCCCTTTATCTTCAAAATCAACAATATTTGGAATCAAAGGTTTTCTAGGCTCAAAAGAACCTAAACCACCAGCAATAACTACTACGGGAGCATTGTGTTTGGTGCCTTTATTAGTGGTTACTACGAACGAACCATCTTCTAATTTATCCAAAGTTTCTGCGCGTTCTCCCAAAGTAAAACCAGCTTCAAACGGCTTTATTTGTTCCATTAAATTATCCACCAAAGTACCTGCTAAAATTTCCGGAAATGCGGGAATATCATATATCGGTTTTTTTGGATATATTTCTGAACATTGTCCGCCTGGTTGCGGCAGCGCATCAATTAAATGGCATTTTAATTTTAATAACCCTGCTTCAAAAACAGTAAATAAGCCCGTTGGGCCTGCTCCGATGATTAGTATGTCTGTTTTTATCATGTTGTGTATTTTCCTCCCCTAACCCCTCCAAAGGAGGGGGATACTTTACGAGGTAATTATAATTAATATCCTTTTATTTGAATTCTACTTGTACTTTCAAGTTATCCATTTACCAAAATCTCTAAAATATCTAAACAGCAATAGCAACTTCCTCTTTATTATTTTCTATTGCATTGGCTAAGGCTGCTCTATGGTTTACTACTTCTCCGATGATGATGATGGCAGGGTTTGTTAATTGTTGTTTAACTACCTCTTCTTGAATTGTTGCTATAGTACCCACTCCGATTTTTTCATCTTTTCTTGTGCCATTCTGGATAATGGCTATTGGAGTTTCCGATTTACCTTCTTTCTTAAACAGGTCAAGAATAGCGGGCAATTTTGACATTCCCATTAAAATAACTACGGTAGCATTTGATTTTGCTGCTAATGCCACATCCGTCGATAATTTATGATCTTTAGTGGTACCTGTAATCACCCAAAAACTTTCAGCCGCACCTCTTTTGGTTACCGGAATATTTTGACTCGCAGGCACTGCAACCGAGGAAGAAATTCCTGGAATCATAGCTACTTGTAAACCATGTTGCGCCGCATATTCCATTTCTTCTGCACCACGACCAAAAATAAATGGATCACCGCCTTTTAATCGCACTACGTTTTGTGTCTTACCCCGACTCACGATAAGCTCGTTAATTTGTTCTTGTTGGTACGCATAACAACCTTTACGTTTGCCTACGAAAATTAACTCCGCATCTGCCGCATATTTTAGTAATTCAGGATTCACCAAAGCATCATATAAAACAAGATCCGCTGCTTGTAAAGCTTTTATGGCTTTTAGTGTGATTAGTTCTGGATCGCCTGGACCGGCGCCGATCACAGTAAAAATACCAGCCCCCCAACCCCCGAAGGGGGAGCTGTCGCAAAAAGTATCTTCTAAATCTCTAAAAAGGATAGAACTTTTACATAAATTTTCTAAAATATTTTTATTCATATCAATTAATTTTAAAAAAACTCATATAGTTTTTTTTATTGGCGATTTGAGTTCCCCCTTTGGGCCCGTCTGCCGGACGGGCAGGGGTTAGGGGGCTACTTCTGTTAATTCTGATTGTCTGAAAAGTTGTACTTTTTTTAGAAACTGTTTGGTGTCATTTAAGTACTGTTTTGCAAAGGCCTCTGTGGGTTCGTTTTTGTTGATTTGAAGGGCTAAATCTTCGAATCCGTTTTCTACAGAGATACGTTCTGTTGCCACAAACTTTTCATCAAAATCTTTTATAATACTGATGTGTGTATTCGTTTTTACATTCTCCATCGTTAGCATGGCTTTTGCTGTATTGACCATTGCCGAATAGGAGTGATAAATACTTGCTGCCCATTTTTGTTCTACTAAGCAGTTTTCTGCATTGTCAATTTTTTCTTCACTTTCAAATAACAAAGTGGCAATTAAATCGATTACAACACCAGCACACTCTCCTACACCAATCGCTTGCACGTATTCTTCTGAAGTTCCCCAATCAATAAAATCGCTTGGCGTTAAATTATCCACATCGGTTAAATGCTTCAACAAATCATAAAAGTACATTTGCTCTTTTTCAGCATAATATTCTGGGTATGACAAATCGTTTCCATTGGCATCAAAATCATTTAAAATAATTCGTAAAGCCTCTGGACCTCTTTTACTTGGAATTTTTACTACTTTATCCGCAAATTTTCCTTCTCCGTTTCCGATATTTCCACCACCTAGCAATACTTGCAATGCAGGGGCTACCAATTTATCTTTGGTTCTGACCGACATTCCTTGAAAACCAATATTTGCCATATTATGTTGCCCACAGGCATTCATACAACCGCTAATTTTTATGACGATATCTGGATTATTACTGTAATCAGGATATTCTTCCTTCATCATGCGTTCTAACTCAGCCGCAATTCCTGTACTACTCGCAATTCCTAAATTACAAGTATCTGTTCCTGGACAAGCGGTAATATCGACCGCTTTATTATAGCCTATTTCCGCAAAACCTAATTTTTGAAGTTCGGTGTAGAAAAAAGGCAATAATTCTTCTTTTACAAACGGAATCAAAATATTCTGACGCAAACTTAATCTTATTTCATTAGCCGCGTATTTCTCTACTAAATCTGCCAATGCACGGGCTTCTTTTAGATAAAAATCACCTAATAATACTTTTATACCAATTGCGAAGTAACCCTTTTGTTTCTGCTCAATTACGTTGGATGCTTTCCAGTTTTCAAAAGCTTTTTGATCTTCTAACACTACTTTTGGTACTTGAACTTGTACCACTACAGGTTCAGGATAACTTGTTATATCTATAGGAAAAGTTTTAATCGGAATTGAAAGTTGTTCTTGCTCTAGTAAGTCTTTGAATCCGTCTAAACCTAAGTCTTTCAACAAAAACTTTAAACGTGCTTTAGCCCTACTTTTTCGTTCGCCATAGCGATCAAAAACACGCACGACGCCTTCCATCATCGGAATTACTTTATCCGTAGGTAAAAAAGCATACAATTCATCAGCATGGCGAGGTTGAGAACCTAAACCACCGCCGAGCATCACTTTAAAACCTCGAACTCCGTTTTCGATTTTAGCGATAAAACCCAAATCGTGCATATATGAAAGTCCAGTATCGGCATCACTAGAAGAAAAAGAAACTTTAAATTTTCTACCTAATTCTTGACTAATAGGATTTCTTAAAAAATACTCGAATAAGGCCTGCGCGTAAGGCGAAACATCAAAAGGTTCATCTGCATCAATCCCGGCAGTTTCACTGGCCGTAACATTACGAACCGTATTTCCGCAAGCTTCACGAATGGTAACGTCAGATTTTTCTAATTCTGCCCACAATTCTGGCGTTCTATCTAAATCTACATAGTGAATTTGGATATCTTGACGCGTAGTAATGTGCAAACGTCCGATAGAATATTCTTCTGAAACATCAGAAATTCTGCGCAACTGATCAGAAGAAACTTTTCCGTACGGTAATTTTATACGAATCATTTGAACACCTGGTTGACGCTGCCCATAAACCCCACGTGCTAAACGTAAACTACGGAATTTCTCTTCATCGACTTTACCATTTTTGAACTGCTCAATTTTATTGGCTAAGTCAATAATATCTTTTTCTACTACTGGATTTTCTATTTCTGTTCTAAAACTTTGCATAATGTAGCCTCACCTAGCCTCTCCAAAGGGGAGGAATTTTTATCCCCTCCTAACCTCCCATTTCGACTGCGCTCAATGCAGGCTAAGGGGAGGAACTCTGAAGGAGTTTAATTATTATTATTTTACTTTTAATCCTTTTCCATTTATTCCCCTTCGGGCCTGCCTGCCGGCATGCAGGGACTAGGGGGCTAAAATAAACCCTGCCCCTACGGTACTATTTGATTTTGTATCGATTAGAATAAAAGAACCATTGGTGCGGTGCTTTTTAAAAGCATCAAAAAAAATTGGTTTGTTGAGTTTAAAACTCACCTCAGCAATATCATTCATCCCTAAAGCACTTACCTCTTTATCAATCCCTGAATAATCAGGATTTATTTTGTGATGTATGGCATCTACTTTTGCTAATACTTTATTGACACCATGTTGTACCATATACTTGTTCCCGGCTTTTAATTTCTCTGAATCCATCCAAGAAATAGTGGCTGTAAATTGCTTATCGATACTTGGTAAATCGCCTACTTTTACCAACATATCACCACGACTAACATTAATTTCATCTTCTAAGGTGATAGTTACCGATGAGCGCCGAGATGCCGTTTGGTATTTTTTATCGTAAAAATAAATTTCTTTGATTTTTGATTTTGTTTGAGAAGGTAGAGCAACCACTTCATCACCAACACTTAATTCGCCACCATATACTTTACCTGCAAAACCTCTAAAATCATGAAAATCTTCCGTTTTTGGTCGAATAACATATTGCACCGGAAAACGTGGTGTTCCTATGTTTGAAACCGCCGCCATATCCAAATCTTCTAAATGTTCTAATAAGGTCTGACCTTTATACCAATTAGTATTTTCTGATCTATTCACCACATTATCTCCCTTTAAAGCACTTACAGGAATGAATGTGATGTTCTGATCTTGATAATCTCTTTTCCCCATTAATTCAGAAAAGTCTGCCTTAATTTCGTTGTAACGCTCTTCTGAAAAATCAACTAAGTCCATTTTATTAATAGCCACGACAACGTCTTTTACGCGTAGTAAATTATTGATAAAAAAATGACGGTTGGTTTGCTCTATCACTCCCTTACGCGCATCAATTAAAATAATGGCTGCTTGTGAAGTAGAAGCTCCAGTTACCATGTTTCTTGTATATTCCACGTGACCAGGCGTATCAGCAATGATGTAACTTTTTTTAGCCGTAGAAAAGTAAATATGGGCCACATCAATTGTAATGCCTTGCTCCCTTTCTGCCACTAAACCATCAGTCGCTAAAGAGAAATCGAGATAATCATAGCCTTTTTGCTTGCTCGTTTTTTCAATAGCCTCTAATTTATCACTCGTTAGCGACTTGGTGTCATACAGAATTCGACCAATTAAGGTACTTTTTCCGTCATCGACACTACCTGCTGTTGCTATTTTTAATACTTCCATTTTTTGGCTGTAAGCCCTAAGCTGTAGGCTTTAGGCAATTATTAATTTATAGTTTAAAGCTTAAAGCATATAGCTTAAAGCAAAATTTTGTATATAAAATTTTTAGAAATATCCCTGTTGTTTTCTTTTTTCCATGGCGGCTTCGGAGCGTTTGTCGTCTATACGAGCGCCACGTTCGGAAATGCTTGAATCTCTAATTTCTTGCACTACTGATGCAATATCGGCAGCATCGGAAAATACGGCTGCGGTGCAACTCATATCGCCCACCGTTCTAAAACGCACCATACGCTCTAGTACTTCTTCATTATCTTCTTGATACACATAATCAGAATGAGACCAAATAAGTCCGTCTCTTAAAAATATTTTACGCTTATGAGCAAAATAGATCGATGGAATTTCAATTTCTTCTTTTTCAATGTACGACCAAACATCTAGCTCTGTCCAGTTAGAGATTGGAAAAACACGTACGTTTTGACCTAGTTCTATTTGTCCGTTTAGCATGTCAAAAAGCTCTGGACGCTGGTTTTTTTCATCCCATTGACCAAAATCATCTCTTACTGAAAAAATACGTTCTTTGGCTCTGGCTTTTTCTTCATCTCTACGTGCGCCACCAATACAAGCATCGAACTTAAATTCTTCAATAGCATCTAAAAGTGTGGTTGTTTGTAGTGAGTTTCTACTTGAATATTTACCAGATTCTTCTTTTACCTTACCTTGATCAATAGCATCTTGTACATTACGGACAATAAGCTCTACCCCTAGTTCTTTGACTAGTTTATCTCTAAAAGCAATCGTTTCAGGGAAATTATGACCTGTATCAATATGCATTAAAGGAAATGGAATTTTTGCAGGCCAAAAGGCTTTTTGCGCCAAACGCACTAAGGTAATAGAGTCTTTACCGCCAGAAAACAATAAAACAGGTTTTTCAAACTGTGCCGCCACTTCTCTAAAAATGTAAATAGCTTCGTTTTCTAATGGATTTATATGTGATGTATTTTTCATATTGGTTCTGGGGTTTGTTTCTAGTTTCAGGTTTAAAGTTTCAGGTTTTTAAGTTGTCAACTTATAATTTAACATTTAGCACTTAAAACTTATTTTTGAACTCTTGCACTGAGCGTAGTCGAAGTATGAAATTGCGCTTGAACTTTTTCAAGTATGTAATCCACATTCTCTGTTTTCTAAAACCTTTGTGGGATCAAAATACTTATGTTCGTTAGGTAATTTATGTTCTTTTAAATAGGCGTCTAATTGTGCGTCCGTCCAATAATAAAAAGGACTCACTTTTAAAACGCCGTCTTTACTCACACTTAAAATATCTAAAGTATCCCTTAAAGCAGTCTGACCTTGTCTTAAGTTTGTAAACCAAACATCTGGTTTCCATTCGGCCATCGCTCTTTTAAAAGGTTCTAACTTTACTTGCTCTGTGAAAATGGCATGATTTGGATCTTCAATGGATGGGATTCCCATAACCGCATCACGGTGGGCCGTAGTTTGCTTAGGTACATAAAGTTTTACATTCAACTGTAATCTATCAATTAATTCATCCGCATGTTTATAGGTGTTAGGCGTATTATAACCCGTATCGCACCAAATAACAGGAATATCATTTTGCACATCAGAAACAGCATGTAAAATTGCTACTTCGTAAGGTCTAAAATTTGTGGTGATTACAGCATTTTTCGCATACTGCAATGCCCAAGAAATAATTTCTACTGGTGGAATGCCTCTTAATTGTATGTTTAAATCTTTCACTTGTGCTATTGTAAAATTCATGATTTCGTTTTGTTATTTGCCCCAACTTATTTTATTCCATAATCTTTCATGAAAGAAATATAAAAGCATCTTCGTAAACAGTTCAACAACCCCAATTGATAATGCTAATTTTAACTCGCCCGTTACAATCCACGCAATTAACATGGTATCTAAAGTCCCGATAATTCTCCAACTTATAGATTTAATAATACTACGGATAGGTTTTTCAGATTTGCGGTCTTCGCTGTAATCTTCTTTACTCGTTTTTTTATCTAAAATCAATTGATTTACTATCATGTGAAACAAATAATTATTACCCTATAGATTTTATAGGATAAACAAATGTAATTATTTTTTTAATCTGAGTCGTACAACATTAACTTAAATTACATTTTAATCTATAGTTTTAGTAGATTACTAAAAAATGAATTAAAATTTTAGCAAATTGATAGTCGAATCATAAGAAATAATCAATAAAAAACCTTGAAGTGAAGCCATCAAGGTATCTAATAAAAATAATTTTAAAATTTTGATGTAAAGCAAAAGGTAAAATATACAAGATCCTACTGCACTACGATTACCTTCAGTGAACTCGGGATTAGCCTACCTGCGGGACAGGAAGGTTCAACTAACAATTTTTAATTCCTAGCTTTGCTCCCGAGGCTTCAAGATTCAAAATTGAGTTGAACTAAGATATTAAATCGTAAAGGGTAGTGTTTTTATAGACTTCGAGGTTGGCATCTCTAACTTGCATCATTAATTTATGTACCCCGCAGCTATTTTCATCAGGACAATCGTCACAAGTCTCGTAGAAATTAAGACTTACACAAGGCACCATAGCAATCGGCCCTTCCAAAACGCGCATCACAGCAATCATCTGAATTTCTTTAGGATCCTTGATTAAATAATAACCACCGCCTTTGCCCTTTTTACTACCTAAAAAACCAGATTTACGCAAAGACAAGAGAATAGTCTCTAAAAATTTCTGAGAAATATTTTCTGCCTGCGCAATTTCAATGATTTGAATAGGCTTCTTTTCTTCTTGCTTAGCCAAGAAGGTTAATGCTTTTAAGCCGTATTTTGTCTTTTTTGAGAGCATAAAACGAAGATAGCTAAATAAATAAAAATAGTAGATACTTTTTTATCGGATAAAACGTTATGGCTTTATTATTAGCTAACACATAAGATTATGAAAAAGAAATTATTAGTGTCGGTTTTAAGTATTTGTACTTTATTATTTTTTTCTTGTTCAGATGAAAACGATTCTGTATTGGATATTACAGAGGCCGGAATAGTGGGTGATTGGAACCTCACAGGATTTAACCTAACAGATGGCGAAACTTCTATAACATTAAATGGTGTAACTTCCATTTCGACTTTTGAAGCTGTTGGCAAAGATTATGATCTTGAGCTTAGTTTCGGTTTAAATCCAAAAACTTTTACCGCAGATGGGTCCTACAACCTTGTATTTACCATAACAACTATGGGGGAGACTACAACACAAGAGCAAGAAGGAGAAGATATATTTGATGCTAGTGAATGGAGACTAGCGGGGAACACTCTACTATTTGGTTCCGGTGACGATGAAACTGGTTTCGTAATTACTTCCTTGTCTGATACAGAAATGATTTTAGAATCTGAATTGAACGATTCTAGTGAATTTTCAGGAACAATGATTGAAACTAAACTTAAATATTTAGTAAGACTTACAAGATAATTTTAAAGAACATTTTAAGAAAAAACACCATCTATTGATGGTGTTTTTTTATTCACTTTCAAGAGCTTGATTAACCTCTATATTAATATTATTAATATGTTCTAAGCCTATAGAAATCAATCACCATAAAATCCGTAATATTTTCTACATTCGGGATATAATGGATTGGAATAGTCTACTTTTCTTTTTTTTTAGCTAAAAGCGTCAATGCGTATAAGCCATATTTAATCTTTTTTGAGAGTATTCTCTTAATATAAAAATTTTAGAAAACCATAATTGTGAGATAAAGTGGATTTTCTAATTAGTATTATGCGATTTTTTCAAATCATAAAAGGTAGTTTGCACGTAATCATCATCATTTCCAGTATTATTCTGATTGTAAACACCTGCTTTAAAATACATGTATTGTCCTCCAAGGTTATATCCGCTATTCACCATACTAATGGTTTTAACAACATCTACTTTACCCTCTCTACTTATAGTAACCGTTAAACTATCACCAACGACTTTAATCGTATAATCAAATTTTTCATTAAGAGCAATACCATCCGCGGGGTTAGTCGCATTACTGCTCCTAGAACCTATCATTTCGTGCCATTGTTCAACGCCATAACCATCTGCAGGTTCGTGAGCAAAATAGATTGAACCTAACTCATTGTCTTTTAATTTTCTATAGTATAAACGAATAGGTTCATCGTCATTGGCGTGTATTTGTCCAATAATGACACGTCCTAATTGGGTACTACCTCCTGTAGTAGTAACGTAATTTACAGCAACTGTTGCCTTCATTTCACCGTCATATCCTGCAGCGGCCGTTTTATCAGCTTCAGGAGCTGTACCAAAAACCCAATTATTTTTATTTACACCTTGAGTTGGGATATTGGTGTTTGTACCGCGCAACATTTCGCGAAGTTCAACTCGAGTGTAACTTGTATTGGTCGACGTTTTAAAGCCAGCCACAGGACATTTAAAAACCATTCCACCATCAGCAGCAGTGTAGAAATATTTACGGTCTTCATAACTTAAATTCAAATCCCGCACAGAAATAGTGGTTGCTATTCCATTACCGTTATTTTCCGGAATACTCAAATTCCATGTAGATAAATCGAAATTTTCTGAAGGTACTTTACTGGAATCTAGCACTCCTAAAGGATTGTTATTTACATTTTCCGGTTCTTGTTCTTGTTCTTGTTCTTGTTGCACTTCATTTATGTCTGATGAGCCGCAACAAATTAAAAGCATAAAAATAAACTGTATAGATATACCTTTGATTAATTTCATAACTATTATTTTTTTTATAAAAATAGTAATTTCACAGAAAAACTGGTTAACCAATTATAAAAAATTAGGCATTTTTTAGAGCCTGCTGAATATCCGCAATAATATCATCAATATGCTCAAGACCTACCGAAACGCGTACCAGACCATCGGTAATATTTACAGCCTCACGCTCTTGAACGGACAATTTACTGTGCGTTGTAGATGCAGGATGCGTAACAATACTGCGGCTATCGCCTAAATTTGCTGAAAGTGATAAGAGTTGAATAGCATCAAAGAATTTTCTGCCGGCCTCTACCCCACCTTTTACTTCAAAAGCAACTACAGTTCCACCCGCTTTCATTTGTTTTTTGGCGACCTCATGCATGGGATGCGATCTCAAAAAAGGATATTTTACCCAATTTACCTTTGGATGATTT
The DNA here is from genome assembly GCA_030731855.1 of Cellulophaga sp. Classification (GTDB taxonomy): domain Bacteria; phylum Bacteroidota; class Bacteroidia; order Flavobacteriales; family Flavobacteriaceae; genus Cellulophaga. Next base: position 33,987 of record JANQTG010000235.1, read on the forward strand.
TCTAAAAATTCTGCTACTTTTAATGCATTTTCACAATGACGATCTACACGCACCGCTAATGTTTCTAAACTCTTTGAAATTACCCAAGCATTAAATGGCGATAATGCGGGGCCCGTAATTCGTGAAAAGCGATATATTTTATCGATCAATTCTTCACTCCCGACTGTAATTCCTGCTAAAACACGACCTTGACCGTCCATTAATTTAGTACCAGAATGTATCACTAAGTCCGCTCCAAACTTAATAGGTTGCTGCAAATAAGGCGAAGCAAAACAATTATCGATAATTAATATCAATTGATGCTTTTTTGCAATTTCACCTAATTTTTCTAAGTCCAACACATCAACACCCGGATTGGTTGGTGATTCTGCATAAATGACTTTTGTGGTTGGTTGAATCAATTTTTCAATTCCGTCTAAATCATCAATCTCAAAATAGTCGGAAGTGATATTCCATTTAGGTAAAAAATTAGTGAATAAACTATGGGTAGAACCAAAAATATTACGTGCCGAAACAATATGATCACCACTATTTAAAAGCGCAGCAAAAGTGGAGAAAACGGCGGACATTCCGGATGCAAAGGCAAAGCCTGCTTCTGCACCTTCCATTTTACAGACTTTCTCAATAAACTCGTTGGTATTCGGATTCGAATAGCGCGAATAAATATTACGCTCTTTTTCTTCGTTGAAAGAGGCACGCATATCTTCTGCATCTTCAAAAACAAAGCTAGAAGTAAGGTATAATGGCGTAGAATGTTCTAAAAATTGAGAACGTTCTGTTTGTGTTCTAATGGCTTCTGTTTCGAATTTTTTATTCATACATTTATTTTTTCTGTGCTAAGTTCAGCCAAGTAGTTATTTCACAGAGTAGCTCAAAGTTAAATGAGTTTCACAGAGAATCTTGTACTAATCTAACACTAATTTGGTGTTCGTCTACTTTGTTTTCTCTGTGTAACTTTGTGAAGTCTCTGCGCATCTCTGTGAAATAGTTATAACACAAAGTTACGTAAAGCTAAAAGAGACTCACAGAGAATTATTTATTAACTTATCCCTTCTCAATAATCCTCAAAATATCCCCAAAAACACCACGAGCTGTTACTGCTGCGCCTGCTCCTGCTCCTTGAATTACTAGTGGGTTTTCTCCGTAGGATTCTGTGTAAATTTCGATGATAGAATCGGAACCTTTTACTTGTCCTAAAGCGCTTTCTTTAGGTACGGAAATTAGTTTGACTTCCAGATTCCCCTTTTCTTTTTGTAAATCTCCAGATAAATCGCCTACATAACGCAAAACATGATTTGGTTTTTGAGCTGCCTTGATTTTTTCAAAAATAGCGTCTAAGTCCCCCAATTTATTTTTGAAATCGGATACTTCAACATCTTGTAAGTTCACTGGAATTAAATTTTGTATCGATATATCTGAAAATTCGTTGCACAAATCTAACTCCCGGGCTAAAATCAATAGTTTCCTGCCAACATCGTTGCCGGATAAGTCTTCGCGTGCATCAGGTTCGGTAAATCCTTTTTGCATCGCTTCTTTTAATATTTCAGAAAAAGGCCTCTCCACTTCAGAAAAGGTATTAAAGATATAACTCAAAGATCCTGAGAACACCCCTTTTATTTGTGTGATATTTTCTCCGGATAAATGCAAAAGTTTAATGGTATCAATTAAAGGTAAACCGGCACCTACATTGGTTTCGTATAAATATTGTTTTTGATTTTTTGTAAGTTGATTTCTTAATTCTTGATAAAAATCGAAACTTAAAGTATTAGCTATTTTATTAGAAGAAACCAAATCAAAACCATTAGCAATCATGGTTTGGTAAGCACTAACAAAGGTTTTATTTGCTGTATTATCAACCGCTATTAAATTTTCTAAATGATGCTCTTTCGCAAAATCAAAAATAGTATCTAAGGTATATTCGATTCCGTTTTCGGCAAGGTTAACTTTCCAATTTTGTGCAATTCCTTTTTTGTTTAAGAGTACTTTTTTAGAGTTTACCACGGCAAAAACATTCAACTGAATTCCTTTACGTTCTTCTATAGTTACGGCAGAAGCTAAAATCTGGTCAATAAGCGTTCCACCCACATTTCCATGTCCAAAAATGGCGATATTCACTTTTTTACTCACTCCGAAAACCTGACCGTGCATTACATTCAAGGCTTTATACAAATCGCTTCGGCGTACGACCAAACTCACATTTTTACCCGTTACCGTATTGTTGAATAGTAATGGAACAATCTGATTTTTTATCAGTTCATTAAAGGGTTTATGGAACGAGCTTAGATCTTGACCAACAATAGAAATTACAGAAACATCACTAGTCACCGTAATTAAATTTACATCTTGTGTTTCAAAATCGGAAGTAAACTCTTCTAACAAAACCTCTTTGGCTTTTGCGGCTTTATCGGCATCGACTACAAAACCAAGTCCACGTTCTGATGATCCTTGAGAAATGATATTCACACTAATATTATTGGCGCTTAGGGTTTTAAACACCCGAGCATCAACCCCAACTTTTCCTAATAATCCACGACCTTCGAAATTTACTAAAGCTACATTTTCAATTACGGATAAAGACTTTATCCCTTCTTTACTTGTTTTTGCACTTATTAAAGTCCCTTCATTATCATCTTTAAACGTATTTAATATGCGGAGTGGAATATTTTTTTCTATCAATGGAATGATAGTTTTGGCATGTAAAATAGTCGCTCCAAAATTCGCTAATTCATTGGCTTCTGCATACGACAACTCTTCAATTCGCTTAGCATCAGTCACATAATCTGGGTTTGCCGTAAAAATTCCGTCAACATGTGTATAATTTTGGAGTTCGGCCGCATCTAAAAAATTCGCTAATAAAGCCGCAGAATAATTACTGCCGTTTCTTCCTAAAGTTGTGGTTTCGTTAGCCGAATTTGAAGCAATAAAACCAGTAAAAATAGGAATAGTATCTGCTTTCAATTTTGAAAATTCTTGTACTACATTTTCTTTAGAAATAGCTTCTAAAACTTTGGCTTCACCAAAGTTCGCATCGGTCTTAATTAATTTCCTAGCATCTAATAATTGTGCTTTTACTCCTTTATCATGAAGCAATTTAGTGACTACTTTTCCTGAAATTAACTCCCCAAAGGCCAAAACTTGATCTTTAATTTTTGCACTATAATCACCTAAAAGAGCTACGCCTTCAAATAATTTCTCTAGTTCTGAAAATTCTTCATTTAGATTAACATCCGAGTCGTTTTGTTGATAGGTTTTAAAGGATTTAAAATCTTTTGAATAATCTTTTCCTTTTACCGCTTTCTTTAAAATAGCCTCCAGATGGTCTGTACCTTTTCCTCTCGCCGATAAAACGACCCCAATATTTTCGCCTTGACTTACTTTGTTACTAATTATCGATAAAACTCTATCTAAACCTTCGCCATTCGCTAAAGATTTTCCTCCAAATTTTAGGATTTTTATACGTTGACTTTTGCCATTTTCGTCAAAAATACCTTTTAGCAATTGTTCCATCTGTTGAAACTCGATTAAAAAAGCATCATGACCGTGCAGCGAATGAATTTCACCGTACGTAACATTACTATTTACCTGCGCAATTTGTTTAAAGGTATCTTTATTCTCAGCTGCCGTAAAAAATAAATCAGAATCTACACCAATAATATGTATGTTCGTCGCGCTCTTTTCTATAAAACTAAAGGCATCTTTATTATTACGCGTAATATCAATAGTTTTCAAAAGTTGATTCATCAACTTATATGCGGAAAGTTGAAAACGTTCTTGCAATTTTGCTCCGTGATGTGTTAACCAACTCTCTACATTGAAAACCTGCAATTCTTCATTGGTACTGCGTTTAAAGCGCTCTTTAAAAGAGGCTGGAGTACGGTAACACAACATGGCGTGCATACGTGCATCATGAACAGGCTGACTAGAATTTGTTAAAAATTGTTCTTGAATCTGACAGTTGGCAATCAACCAATCGGTAGACTTCCAGTCGGAAGCTACAGGGATTAAATGTGTGGTAAGGTTAGGCGCTAAGGCAATCATTTCCCAAGCAATTCCGCCACCCATAGAGCCACCAATTAAAGCAAAAAGCTTTTGGATATTTAGTTTTTCTAACCCAATTAAAAACAGTTTAGCAATATCTTGTGCTACAAAATCCTTATAATTTTCTAATACAAAACTATCATGACCATTGCCAGGTACATTGAAAGCAAGTACGGTATATTTATTCGTATCTATACATTTTCCGGCACCTATTAGTGCAGACCACCAGCCATTTTTACCAGCTACATCAGAATTACCTGTTAAGGCATGGTTTACCAAAACGATTGGGGCAGTATGCAATTCAGGACCAAAAACTTGATAAGATAGATTAATCTCTTGGCTCACGCCACCGAAATTGGTATAGTTATTTATTTTTATATGATGTAGCATCCTATTTATTTTAATTATAGTTATCCAATAAAGAGCCTAGACCGATCCCTATTCGGGACTTCAAGAACCTAGAAACAAGACTAAATTTAGCTGATATTGAATTAAATTAATATTCTATTTAAAATCATCCTTTAACCCCTTCAACACTTTGACTAGGTTCAGTGCAAGCGAAGGGGAATACTTTAAGATTTTTTTATCATTTTAATCTAAATTGTCCGTTCGAGACCTGCTAAAAAATTTCTCAAACAGTTATGATGACACATGAGTACTATTATGTCAGTCTGAGCTTGTCGAAGACATTACGAAATGTTAAACATGCTTCGACAGGCTCAGCAGGACATTTATGTTCCTAGTTGGCAATGGTCAAAAATAAAGTCGATCTCTATTGCTCTTTAACTCAAAGAACTTTAAAAGCTTCTTGTAAATCCGACTTTAAATCTTCGATATCTTCTAAACCAACTGATAAGCGAATTAAATCTTGTGGCACACCAGCAGCCTCTTGTTGTTCTGCTGTTAGTTGCTGATGCGTCGTGCTCGCTGGATGAATAATTAATGATTTTGTGTCGCCAATATTGGCTAATAAAGAAAATATTTTAGTTGCATCCGTGACTTTTTTAGCCGCTTCAAAACCACCTTTTACACCGAAGGTGACAATACCGCTTTGCCCTTTTGGCAAGTATTCTTTAGCTAAATCGTAATATTTATTGCTTTTTAAACCAGGATAATTTACCCATGCTACTTCTTTTTGACCTTCTAACCAAGTAGCTAATTCTAAGGCATTTTTACTGTGTTGCTTTATACGAACCGATAAAGTTTCTAAACCTTGAATAATCTGAAAAGCATTAAACGGACTCAAAGCACCACCATAATCTCTTAATCCTTCTAAAATTAATTTAAAGGTAAAAGCTGCTGCTCCTAAAGCTTCGCTGTACACCAAACCATGATACCCTGCGCAAGGCTCTGTGAATTCTGGGAATTTTCCGTTTGTCCAGTCAAAAGTTCCTGCATCAATTATAGCTCCACCTAGAGAAGATCCATGTCCGCCAATATATTTTGTTAGTGAGTGTATCACCAAGTTTGCCCCATGTTCTATTGGGTTTAGCAATGCTGGTGTAGCTACGGTATTATCTACAATAAATGGGACTTGCGCTGCTTTTGCTTCTTTAGAAATCGCTTTTAAATCTAATACATCTAATTTTGGGTTTCCTAAAGATTCTACAAAAAATGCTCTGGTGTTTTCTTTTACTGCGTCTTTAAAACTCTCTGGTTTTGAAGCGTCTACAAAGGTGGTGGTAATGCCTAATCGTGGTAAGGTGACATTCAATAAATTGAAAGTTCCGCCATACAAACTACTTGAGGCCACAATATGATCGCCCGCTTTTAAAAGCGTTAACAAGCCTGTTGCAATTGCCGACGTTCCAGAAGCAAAAACTACTGCTCCTACCCCACCTTCAACGGCTGCTAATCGTTCTTGCAAAATTTGATTGGTAGGGTTGTTTAAACGCGTGTAAATAAAGCCTAATTCTTTTAGAGAAAATAAATTAGCGGCATGATCGGTATCTTTAAAAACATAAGACGAAGTTTGGTAAATTGGCACTGCTCTTGTGCCACCAGTTTGCGTGGTATCGTGACCAGCGTGTAATGCGTTTGTGTTGAATTTGTGGGTACTCATGATTTTTTGTTTTTTAAAAGTTAACTCTAGAACTATTCTAAGAGCATAAAAAATTAAAAAGTCAAACGCTAAAACGCACAAAGTGCTACTAGCAAAAAAAATCAAAAAGTTATTAAGAAAAAAATAGGTAATTGCTAGAAAAGCAACTATTACTTTCGTTATCTGCCGCCAATGCTATAAAGCATATTTGGTAGAATTTAGCACCTTCATTGTGTCTTTTGGAGAACAAAGGGTTGCTAAGGTTTCAAAGGGTCTAATCCCTCCACCTTTCTTGATAACTATTCAATACGTGTTTGAACTTACGAACTGCAAATATAACTACGGAACTTTTTAAATTCCTAATAATTGAATGAATTTATTAATATCTACTGTTTTTGTTAAAAAAATAAATATATATTAAAATTTCAATACTCCTGTTGATTTTACCGACAAACATTCACTTTCCTCTGCGTGACTCTTTGAATTCTCAGTGAAACTTTTCGAAATAAAACAGGTATGAATTATTTCACGTAGGCTTCGCGGCGTAGTAAAATTATAATCCAAAAGCTGTTTTTACTTGCTCTTGCATGTCTAGTTTTTCCCAAGTAAATAATTCCACTTCTTTTTCAACTCTGCCGTTGTATGGCGATTCAAAAGTTTTAGTTATGGTAACCGGCTGTTTACCCATGTGCCCATAAGCCGCAGTTTCTAAATAAATAGGGTTTCGTAATTTTAAACGCTCTTCGATAGCAAACGGACGCATATCGAACAATTCTGCTACTTTCTTGGCTATTTGTCCATCACTTAATCCAGTTTTTGATGTGCCATAGGTATCTACATAAATTGAAGTAGGTTTCACTACGCCAATGGCATAACTAACTTGTACTAAAATTTCGTCAGCGACACCAGCTGCCACTAAATTTTTGGCTGCATGGCGCGCTGCATAAGCTGCGCTACGATCTACTTTGCTTGGATCTTTTCCACTAAAAGCACCTCCACCGTGTGCCCCTTTGCCACCATAGGTATCTACAATAATTTTGCGACCCGTTAAACCTGTATCGCCATGTGGACCGCCAATTACAAACTTACCTGTTGGGTTTATATGATATTGGATACTATCTGTAAACAAATCTTGTAGGTGTTTTGGTAATTGTGCTTTTACTCTAGGAATTAATATTTTAATAATATCTGAATTTATCTTCGCTAACATTTTTTCATCATCAGCGTCAAAAGCATCATGTTGCGTAGAAACTACAATGGTATCAATACGCATTGGTTTATTATCATCATCATATTCAATAGTTACCTGTGCTTTCGCATCAGGTCTTAAATAGGTGATTTCTTTATTTTCTCTTCTTAATTCAGCTAAAACTTGCAATAATTTATGCGAAATATCTAAAGCCAAAGGCATATAATTTTCGGTTTCTTTAGTCGCATAACCAAACATCATCCCTTGATCTCCTGCACCTTGCTCCTCTTTAGAACCACGATCTACACCTTGGTTAATATCTTTCGACTGCTCGTGAATTAATGAAATTACGCCGCAAGAATCTCCGCTAAATTGGTATTCCCCTTTGGTGTAGCCTATTTTATTGATAACGTCTCTAGCGATTTGTTGCACATCTAAATATGTATCACTTTTTACTTCTCCTGCCAAAACCACCTGACCAGTAGTTACTAGCGTTTCACAAGCTACTTTGCTTTCTGAATCAAAAGCCAAAAAATTATCTAATAACGCGTCACTAATTTGATCTGCTACTTTATCTGGGTGTCCTTCACTAACCGATTCGGAAGTAAATAAATAAGCCATATTGTTTTTCTTTCTAGGAAGGATTTGACAAAAAGCTTTAAAAGAAGAAGTGCACTAACTGTAAATTAGCCACAACTGCTTTAGCATTTTTTTGGTACCAAAAATTGTTTGGTATCTGAGGTTGCAATCAGTCAAATCCGTCCCCAAATTAATATTGCAACAAAAGTATAAGAAAAGATGTTATTTGAAAAAGGTTTAACAGCAAATTTTGAGCTAATGTTTATTTTTAGTCTCCATTATAAGTTTAATAAGGCTTTAGACAACTTTGTTTACAAAAAAGATCAGATTTTCTATAAAAATCTGATCTTTTTACCTTTAATTTTTGTTGTTATTTTTAGCAGAAAAACTAATTCCTAGTGCGAATACTGTTACCGCCACGACCTCTAAATTGTTCAGACATTTCTTCTATTTTTTCTAACATAATTTTATTGT
>JANQTG010000235.1:42407-43474 GCA_030731855.1 Cellulophaga sp.
CGACCTCTAAATTGTTCAGACATTTCTTCTATTTTTTCTAACATAATTTTATTGTACTCTTGTTGTGTAACTTCTTTGCCTTTTTTAGGAGCTTCAATAAGTATTTTCTCTTCGGAATTCATCACAATTTTTGTACATAAAATAACTGTATTTCCTGCATTGACTTCTAAAATTAAGCCTGGTAAACCCCAGTATTCTCCTGGCCCTTGACTAATTGGTATTTCAGGTGTAAACCAAGCAGTTATTTCTGTTTCTTTAGGTTCTGATGTCGCAGAAAATAATGCTTTATTTTCTGTACTATCTTTTTTAACTCCTTTTTTTACTTCTTCACTTTCTCGCTGTCTTTGACGTCGTTGACGCATTGCCTCAAAACTTGTAGAATCGACAGCTTTTACAGCAGTAGCTTTATAAGCGGTATAATTACCTATTTTTTTACTCTCTGTTCCCATTTTCCAAGCTAACTTTTGCAAACTATCTTTAATTAAAAATACCTTACCGAACATTTCCATTTCATTGGTAAAAGTTTGGTCTTTTACGTTTTTATACAATTTTCCACTTCCTCCAAAACCTCCAAAACGCATACCTCCATTACCACCAGCGGTCGGTGCTGCTAATTTTTCTTCCTCCGCATATATTGCGGCAGCTCTGTCAAAACTCAAGATAAATGTTTTTTCAAACATATCTTTCATACGGTCCATCATACGCTTTTTTTGTTCTTCAGACATTTCACGGCCTCCAAAATTAAAATCACCCATAGTGGTTTTAGATTGGTAAATAGCCTTTCCTTGGAAATCTTGCCCAATAGTTGGCACAATAAAAGCCAAAAAGGCTACTAAAAATAAAAAATGATTTTTCATAATTGATTGATATTTTAGTTTAAGACTCTAATTTTTAGATTTGGTTTAATCAAATTAAATTAAATATAACTAAAATCCTTAATATTCGCGGTTACGGGTATAAATTGGTGTGTTCGTAAAACATTTTCACATTTCAACAACTATATTTTTAACAAGCAAAGATTCGTTGTATATTGTGTCCCTGTTTAAAAAAGTACAAAGTACAAAGTA
>JANQTG010000235.1:43574-51682 GCA_030731855.1 Cellulophaga sp.
AAAGTACAAAGTACAAAGTATGAAGTACATAATGGAAAATTATAAGTTTCAAACGCTAAAAGCTTAAAGCATACAGCTTGAAGCATTAAACAAATACACTATGCATGTTGCTGTTGCAGGAAATATTGGCGCTGGTAAAACCACATTAACCACTTTGTTAGCTAAACATTATAAATGGGAACCCCATTTTGAAGATGTGGTGGACAACCCCTATTTAGATGATTTTTACAACCAAATGGAACGTTGGAGTTTCAACCTGCAAATCTATTTTTTGAATAGTCGGTACCGTCAGATTTTAGAAATTAGAGAAACGGGTAAAAATATTATTCAAGATAGAACCATTTATGAAGATGCTTATATTTTCGCGCCAAATTTACATGCAATGGGCTTAATGACCAACAGAGATTTTAAAAATTATGCGAGTTTATTTGAACTGATGGAGCGTTTAGTGCAACCGCCAGATTTATTGATCTACCTGCGCAGTTCTATTCCTAACTTAGTGAATCAGATTCACAAAAGAGGTCGGGAATACGAAAATACCATTTCTATCGACTATTTAAGCAGACTTAACGAACGTTACGAAGCTTGGAGTCAAAAATACGAGAAAGGAAAATTATTAATTATTGATGTAGATCATCTAGATTTTGTGGATAATCCTGAGGATTTGGGAACTATTATCAATAGAATTGATGCGGAGATTAATGGCTTATTTTAACACTTGGACTACCCTCAGTGACCACATTAAAGGAATCAAGAGTCAAGACCGCTGCGCTAGAAGAATCAAGACCTAAAATAATTTTATTTTCGGTTTAGCTTTGTTTTTCTTTAATAAATCCTAACTCTTTTGCATGTTCTACAGCTTGGTTGCTATTTTCAACAAATAAAATGGGTGTCGTTTTATAGTTATCAAAAAGTCCTTTTACGCGAATCATTTTTCGTTTATGGTTGACACTTCGCAAATAGATGGCTAAAATTCGATCTGGAAAAAGCGCTGCTATTTCTTTGTAAATATCCGCATCGCGCTCACCACTATCGCCAATCAAAATAAAACGTAAATCTGGATAAGTCTCTAATATATTTAAAATTTCAATCTGTTTTTGTGGTTTGTCTCCGACCGATTTTCGTCTGAAAATGGACTGAAAACTACGTAATAAAATTGGTCCTTTGGGGAAATCATTCTGTCTTAAAAACAAATCCAAATAACGGTATAAATTCCATGGACTATGACTTACATAAAAAATAGGATTAGCATTTTCTAAAGTTTTTCCTTGGTGTAATTGGTTGTAAAACGCTGAAGCGCCTTTGAGTGGCGAACGGCTTTTGGCGGTTTTAAAAACCGTATTGTAAAGCACTTTCCATTTAAGTCTTGATACTACGCCTGTATGCAATATAGTGTCATCAATATCAGTAATTACGCCGTAATCTGCTTTTATTGATGGAATCAATATTTTGCCCTTGAAACTATTTTTTTGTTGAATGATTCGGTTTAGCGGTATATCATTATAAGCTACTTCAAAAGCTAACCACCCTTCTTGATCGGCAAAGGCTGCTAAACCACTAACTTCAGCCTTAACTTTAAAGTACCCATGTTGATCGGTTTTGGTTTTTAAAACAACTCCGTTGGGTAAAGTAATGTTTAAACCTATACTTTTAATTTCATCGGATTCAAAACGCTTCCAAGTGTTTAGTACTAGATGAAACCATCCCTTTTTATCTAAATCTATAGTTTCATCTTCCAAAGCACGACCTCTCAAATAAAAATGCGACGCGGTACCATAGGCATCAAAGCAAATAATTTGTAAAGGATCTTTTTGAAATAATGGCATGTGAAAGGTTATGTAGTTATCAGGTTATAAGTTTAAGAGGTTAGGTGGTTATAAAAATAGCACTATTTACAGTAAATTGTTCCATAAATTTAGATAAGTCTTTGAAAATGTTAAGTTGCGCTAGCAATTTTGAATGCGCACTGCGTGCTTTTCAAAATTGGATGCAGCATACTTTTTGCTATAAACAGATCCCGCTGCACTTCGACTACGCTAAGTGACCACGGGATTAGCCTGCCTGCCGGCAAAGGCAGGTTCTACCATCAATTTTGAATGCGCACTGCGTGCTTTTCAAAATTGGGTTTTCAGCTTCACGATAATTTCAAAAGATCCCGCTGAGGCGGGATTAGTGAAACCAACTAGTCTAACGACGCACTTCGTGCTTGTTATACTAGGGTTTCACTAAAAAAACCTGCTAATATTTTACTATTAGCAGGTTTAGGACTTTAAATTGATTTCAATTAGATTATTTTCTAATATCTACTTTATCAATTTTAACTTCAATATCAGAAGAATTATTATTTACAGTTGTATTTTCAAATGCTAATAACTGTGCTTTAACTTCAGCTTGTGTTCCTTTGAAAATTTTCTCTTCTGTAACTGCTATACCATTTGTTGTTGTCGTATACACAATAGTCGCTTCTGATAATGCTGTTTCAACAGCATCAACCTGAACAACTTTTTCTATCGACTGCTTATCATTTGTATAAGCTGCCATACCTTCCGCAGTAACTGCAATACTTGGTGCTATTACCAAAGCTACTACCGACATTAACTTTAAAAGAATATTTAAAGAAGGCCCCGAAGTATCTTTAAACGGATCTCCAACAGTATCACCAACAACAGCGGCTTTATGTGCGTCAGAACCTTTACGGCCATCGGCTTCAATCATTTTTTTAGCATTATCCCAAGCACCACCAGCGTTCGACTGGAAAATTGCCATTAGAACTCCCGCAGAAGTTACCCCTGCTAATAAACCACCTAACATTTCTGCACCACCAATAAAACCGACAGCTACAGGAACTGCAATAGCTAATAAGCCTGGTAATACCATTTCTTTAATCGATGCTTTTGTAGATATATCAACACATTTATCGTATTCTGCATAGCCATCGGCAGCATCAAAAATTGCTCTATCTTCTGGTGTTGCTTTAGACATATCAGAATCGTACTTACGCATTACACCAAGTGCTGCTTTTAATTGAGGAATATCTCTAAACTGGCGACGAACTTCTTCGATCATGGCCATGGCTGCTCTACCCACGGCATTCATAGATAATGCTGAGAAGACAAAAGGAAGCATTGCCCCAACTAATAAACCAGACATTACCGTTGGTTTAGAAACATCAATAGACGTTACGTTAGCTACTTTCATAAAAGCTGAAAACAAGGCTAAAGCGGTTAATGCCGCAGAAGCAATTGCAAAACCTTTACCAATAGCCGCTGTAGTATTCCCAACAGCATCTAATTTATCGGTACGTTCACGAACTTCGTGAGGTAATTCTGCCATTTCAGCAATACCACCTGCATTGTCAGAAATAGGGCCATAAGCATCTACCGCTAACTGAATACCTGTATTGGCTAACATACCAACCGCAGCAATAGCGATACCGTATAAACCTGCAAAATGATGTGAAACTAAAATAGCTGCAGCAATAAACAAAATTGGAAACATAGTAGACATCATCCCTACTCCTAAACCTGATATAATATTAGTAGCAGCACCAGTTTCTGATTGTTTTACAATAGAATTTACTGGTTTTGTACCCGTACCTGTATAATATTCTGTGATTTTACCTACGGCTAAACCAGCAACCAAACCAGCTAAAGTAGCAAAAAAAACTCCGTTTGCAGTATATTCAACTCCGTCATACATCCAAGTTGCAGGAATTAATGAATTGATTATGAAATAAGAAGCTAAAACCATTAAACCTGCAGAACCAAATTCACCTATATTCAAAGCTGTCTGTGGATTACCACCATCTTTTACTTTTACAAAGAAAGTTCCGATGATAGACATTATAATACCTACCGCTGCCAATACCAATGGTAAATAAACAGCACCTAAACCACCAAAATCTGGCGTAATAATAAATGCCCCTAAAACCATAGTACCTATGATAGAACCTACATACGATTCGAATAAATCAGCACCCATACCGGCAACATCACCAACGTTATCACCTACGTTATCGGCAATAGTTGCTGGGTTTAGCGGGTGATCTTCTGGAATACCAGCCTCAACCTTACCTACTAAATCGGCACCAACATCGGCTGCTTTAGTATATATACCACCACCCACACGTGCAAATAGTGCAATTGAAGATGCTCCTAAGGAAAATCCGGAAAGTACGTTTAATACCATTGGTAAATTCTCTGGTCCTTCCCAAATTCCTTGATAGATGGCAAAAAGTCCGCTTAAACCTAAAACTCCTAAACCAACAACACCTAAGCCCATTACGGCACCACCAGCAAAAGCTACTTCTAGCGCTTTCCCTAGAGATGTTCTTGCAGCCTGCGTGGTTCTAACATTTGCTTTCGTAGCTACTTTCATCCCTATAAAACCTGCCAATGCAGAACAAATAGCTCCTACAATGAAAGAAACAGCCACCATTCCGTTTGATCCTATTTCATTGGACCCTTTAACATATAATAAAGCTGCAACAGCGATAACGAATATTGAAAGAATTTTATATTCTGCTTTCAAAAAAGACATTGCTCCGTCTGAGATACTCTTTGCAATCCGCGTCATTTTTTCATTTCCGGCATCTTGTTTTGACACCCACATATTTTTCACGAAGACAAACAACAATGCCACAACTCCAAAGAGGGGCAGAAATTTTAATAGTATTTCCATAATTATTTTAAATATTTGTTAATTAGTTGGCGGTAAATGTATGAAATCGATACAAATAAAAAAAGCCACTTTTAAATATAAAAGTGGCTTTTGTAGTTTGTTTATTTTAAGCTTATATCGTAAACGTACGCTTTTTCTTGTGCTCGCTTTCGTCATAACGCTTTACACATTGATGATAAATTTCAACTGCTTCCTTAGCATCACCCCATCCGCCAACATCAACTTTCTTTTTTTCTAAATCTTTATAGACTTGGAAAAAATGCTCAATTTCTTTTAAGCGGTGTGGATTTAAATCGCTAATATCATGATTATTACTCCAAATAGGATCTGAAACTGGAACACAAATAATTTTTTCATCTGGCCCTTTTTCATCAGTCATGTGAAAAACGCCAATGGGCCTAACTTCCATAACCACCATTGGGTAAGTTGGCTCAGAGCCCATCACCAAAACATCTAACGGATCTTTATCAAGGGCTAAAGTTTCTGGTATAAAACCATAATCACCAGGATACATCATAGACGAAAATAGCATTCTATCAAATCTAATTTTATGCAAAGTAAAATCGTATTCGTATTTATTTCTACTTCCTTTCGGAATTTCTATTAAAACATCAAAAGTTATTTCTGTAATATCACTCATAATTTTTACTATAATTTTGCAACAAAGATACTTGTTTATATTTGTTCAAGTTCTTTTAGAATAACGAAACATATTAGTTTTTCGTCTAATTATTAAGGTGTTTTTTTACGCAAACGCTATCGTATTCATAAAACTCAAAAACTAAATCCGAATGAGCCTGTAACGCTAAAAGGCCGGGCATCAATAGTATCCAGATAGTTTCCTCTAAAGTTAAAATCGATTCTGAAAATTTTAAAAATATTACCAATACCGAAAGAATATTCATAGTATATGTTGTCTCTAGGAGCTAATAAGGGAATATTTGTTGGACTATTCAATAAAATATTTTCATTAGACAAAGAGCCCAAAACACCTCTTAAACCAACAATTTCTCTTAGATTCCATTTTTTAATAATCGGAATTTTAGAGAAAAAGCGACCATTAAAATTATGTTCTAAATGCACAGCAGCGTAGGTATCGGTAACAAATTCGTAAAAATTTAAATTAGGAAATGTCCCATAAATAGAAAACAAGGTTTGGTTTCCGGGCACCACATTAAGCAAACCTAAAGGAACTTCTCCGAAAGTTTTCCCAAGCTCTACAGTACTATTTAGCCTTCCAAAACCGCCAATTTGCCAAGGTTGTGTATACGAGAATTGTAATTTTTGATACTGAAAATCGCTTTCCATAAAGCCCTCAATACCACTCGTATATTTTAAAAACAAGGTGCTAAAAGTGTCATTTATATTCCCTCGTTCTACACCATACCCTATGGTTCTTTTACCTGGGGTGTATATTAAAGTAGTCGTTACATCAAACTGATTTATTTCTGAACTAGTACCTGTAGGACTGTTCACATCTATATAATCAAGATTAAAGGCGTCCGGCAAGGCGGAGCTTAGTGTTCGTATTGAGGCACCAACGTTTATGATAAAATTATTAAAAGGTTCTGCCTCTACAGCAAACGTTGACAAATCAATATTAGTTAAGCGATCATTTGCACCTACAGTAAACAAAGCAGAGGAGCCGACGCTTCTGCCTAAAACATCTGTTGTTGCTGTTAAGCTTAATCCTAATTGCTCAATATCACTTCTATTTCCTCCAGAAATTATTAATCTCGACTTTTTATCGAGTAGCCATTTACCAGAAATGCCATGTTTAAACTTTTGATCACCAAAACCATAAGCCACATACCCTTCTAAACGCCAAGGATCGTTTTGTCCAAAATAAGTTCGTGCACCAGCGCGTAGGCGAACCCCTTCTGCATCGTTAAACCCAAAAGTGCTATATACATCGCCTATATCTATATTCCATTTATCTATTTCGACATAACCAGATCCCAAAATACTGACTATATTATAGTAGCTTTTAAACTTAGGAACTGTCTTTAAGGTATCTAACAAGGTGTAAATACCCTGCTCGTCTTTATTTAACTTTTCGAGTCTGTTTTCTTCCCAAAAAGCATCATCTTTTTCAACAATAGCGGTATCAAATTTATTTTTTAAACGTTTATAAAATGTATTGTCTTTTTCTTCATCAAAAGTGTAATTGTCGTAAACAGTTGTTCTTTTTCCGTAAATGCCTTTAGATTCTTCTTTTTTGTTTAGGCTAAAATCGCTTAACATATAATCTCGCTTCAGCAGAAATACAGAGTCGTTCAAAACATCGAACTCTTGCTCAATATAAATCTCTTTTACCCAGTTAATATTAGCACTTTTAGTCACCTCTAAATTTATTTTTTTTATGGCGTAGGTAGAGTCATTCACCCAAAAATTACCTTTAAACGTGAGTTCATTTTTTCTTCTTGGATAATAAATAATATTATAACACCATTTATTATCTAAAAAAGCGCTGTCTGTAAGTACATAATTATACACATCGATACCTGTTTTAGAAAGCGGACTCGTAAAACTCTTATCAAAAAGCTTTAGGTAATTGTCATAAATATCATAATCTGCATACAAGTCTTCAATAAAAGCTGTTAAAGCTTGGTTATTACTAAAACCTGAATTTTTTGTACCCAACATTTCTTCTTCTTCTTTACCTGATGTATTATCACCATAAATTTTAGAAAAAGTTTCGTTTATAAAAATGGGTAAATATGTTTTTCCAGTAATTCTCGAGGTATCTAAATCATCAAAAATAAATTCTAATCCTTTAAATATTTTGTTTTTTATAAGCGCACTATCAATTGTATTTAAATCGAATTCTACTTTTTCGTATTTATTGTAGCTGTATTGATCAAAATGTTTAACTCCGTTTTTTCGTCGTTTTTCCCAAATTTTTCTAAGAATATCTATCGCTGGATTATTTATTTTAGATTGTTTACCCGAATAAACAATTACTTCTTTTAACTGCTCACCACCCTCTAAAAGAATAATTTTCATTTGGTAATTTACCTTTTTATCTAAAATAATCTCTTTAGTTTCGTACCCAATAAAAGAGGCTATTACAGTTGTGTAGGTTGATGCAGATTCTAAGTAAAAAACACCATCTTCATTGGTTATCGTACCTTCGGTTGAACCTTTGAAAATAATATTGGCAAATGCTACCGGCACATCTTGCTCATCGACAACAATACCACTAATTTTGGTTTGAGCTATGGCAGAAAATGAGAACAGCAGAACAACTATTTGAAAAAAATATTTCATTGAAATTTATATAGTATTAAATAAAGCGTTAAAACTAAAAAAGCTTTACTAACAAATTGTCAGTAAAGCTGTTCTATACTTACAGTATAAATACCTTATTTGTACATCACTTTTTTTACTGATCTTATAACATCTTCATAGTTTGGTAACCATTCTGC
>JANQTG010000235.1:51782-69995 GCA_030731855.1 Cellulophaga sp.
GCTTCTTTTATAATTTTTCCGAAAGAAATTATCGTAACATCAGTACCTTCTCTTTTGATGTCGGCCACGCCAATAGGAATAATATAATCTCCTTCTGGAACTTCGCCTTTGTCGCCATACATTTGCTCAGACTCCATAAAAATAACAGGATCGTTATCTCTAATCGCCGCTTTTAATAATCCTTTTGCATCTGCTGGGTTCGATGGAACTATTACTTTTAGACCCGGACAATTGGCAAACCAACTCTCGAAAGCTTGAGAATGTGTTGCGCCTAATTGACCCGCAGAACCCGTTGGCCCTCTGAAAACAATAGGACAATTAAATTGACCACCAGACATCTGACGAATTTTAGCCGCATTATTAATAATCTGATCAATACCTACTAATGCGAAGTTAAACGTCATAAATTCAATAATAGGACGATTTCCGTTCATTGCAGAACCAACACCGATACCAGCAAATCCAAGCTCAGAGATAGGCGTATCAATAACTCTATCTGCTCCGAATTCATCTAACATTCCTTTTGATGCTTTGTACGCTCCGTTATATTCTGCTACTTCTTCACCCATTAAATAGATAGAATCGTCTTTGCGCATTTCTTCGGACATAGCCTCACAAATAGCTTCTCTAAATTGTATTGTTTTCATGTGTTTTTTTTAAATCTTTTTTGTTGGTTACAGATAACCTTTAACAAAATAATTCGATTTTTTTGGAACGCTTAATATAGTAATCCAAAATGGTTTAAATCTATTATTTTAAAAGCAGAGCAAAAATAAGAAATTATCCGTCATATTAATGACAGTACGACCCAAAAATAGTTATAAAATTTACTATGCATGCATAGTAAATTTGAAAAATATTGGCTATCTTAGCCATGTTTAAAATTTAAAAAGCTTTTAAGAATGAAAATATTAGTCTGCATAAGCAATGTACCCGATACCACTTCTAAAATAAACTTCACCGATGGTGATACAAAATTTGATACCAACGGTGTTCAATTTATAATTAATCCGAATGATGAATTTGGATTAACAAGAGCCATGTGGTTTAAAGAAAAACAAAATGCTGTAGTGCATATTGCTACTGTTGGCGGCGCAAATGTAGAGCCTACTATGCGCAAGGCTTTGGCTATTGGCGCCGATGAAGCCATTCGCGTAAATGCAGAACCTACTGATGGTTTTTTTGTTGCAGAACAATTAGCGAGTATTATCAAAGATGGTAGTTATGACCTAATTATTGCGGGCAGAGAATCTATTGATTATAATGGTGGAATGGTACCTGGTATTATTGCCAGTATCTTAGATTTGAATTTTGTAAATACGTGTATTCAATTAGATATTGAAGGTACAAACGCCACAGCCATGCGAGAAATAGATGGCGGAAAAGAAAAAATAGCTACTACCCTACCTGTAATTATTGGAGGACAAAAAGGTTTAGTAGAAGAAAGTGATTTAAGAATTCCGAATATGCGTGGTATAATGATGGCGCGTCAGAAAAAATTAACAGTTATAGAACCAATAACTGCTACTAAGGCTACTAAAGACAATACGTTTGAAAAACCAGCGGCAAAAGGAGCTGTAAAATTAGTAGGTACTGTTGAAGAATTAATTGATTTGCTTCATAACGAGGCGAAGGCTATTTAAAAGGCTCGCCCAACCCTCCAAAAGCTAGGAATTAATAATAAAAAAAATAAAATATGTCAGTTTTAGTATATACAGAATCAGAAAACGGAAAATTTAAGAAAAGTGCCTTTGAAGTTGCTTCTTATGCACATGAAGTAGCCCAAAAAATGGGTACTACTGCCACTGCAATATCCTTTAATGCCTCAGAAAATGAAAGTTTAGGAGCTTATGGAATTTCAAAAGTTTTAAACATCACCAGTGATCAATTAAAAACATTTAATGCGAAGGCTTTTGCCGATGCTATTGAACAAGCAGCAAGCAAAGAAAGTGCTAAAGTTATTATATTGAGTTCTAGTGCAGACACCAAATATTTGGCACCACTTCTTGCCGGTCATTTAAAAGCTGGTTATATTCCGAATGTTATAGCCGCACCAGAAAGCACCAATCCGTTTACGGTTAAAAGAACAGCCTTTAGCAATAAAAGCTTTGCGTTCTCAGAAATTACAACCGATATAAAAATAGTTGGTGTTTCAAACAATTCTTTTGGTATTATTGAAAATAAAAGCAGCACCACAGTAGAAGATTTCAGTCCGACTTTAAGTGAAAAAGATTTCACAACCAAATCTGTAGAAATAGACAAAGTAGTTGGTAAAGCTACCATTGCAGATGCAGACGTGGTAGTTTCAGGAGGAAGAGGATTAAAAGGACCAGAGAATTGGGGATTAATTGAAGAACTGGCAGATGTTCTTGGAGCAGCTACGGCGTGTTCAAAACCAGTATCTGATTTAGGCTGGAGACCTCACGGTGAACACGTTGGCCAAACTGGCAAACCCGTTGCGAGCAATCTTTATATAGCAATAGGGATATCTGGTGCTATTCAACATTTAGCCGGTGTAAGCTCTTCTAAAGTAAAAGTTGTTATCAATAGCGACCCCGAAGCACCATTTTTTAAGGCCGCAGATTATGGCATTGTTGGCGACGCATTTGAAGTAGTTCCTAAATTGATTGAAAAATTAAAAGAATTTAAAGCACAAAACGCTTAATTTTTTATAAATTGTGCCTCTTTAAAGGGCTGTTTAGATAATTGGTCGTGTCCTTTATTTAAACAGCCCTTTACAGTTTACAAATACTATGAGTTTAGTCCGATTAAAAATAAAAGGAATATCTTACAGCCAGACGCAAAATGGTGCGTATGCCCTTATTTTGAATGAAGTTGAAGGTGATCGAAAATTACCCATAATTATTGGTGCTTTTGAAGCACAATCTATTGCAATCGCTTTAGAAAAAGAAATTAAACCTCCACGACCATTGACACACGATCTTTTTAAAAATTTTGCAGATAGATTTGAAATTACCGTGAAACAAGTTATTATTCACAAACTTGTAGATGGAGTGTTTTATTCGAGTATTATTTGTGAAAGAGATAAAATTGAAGAGATTGTCGATGCAAGAACTAGTGACGCTATCGCTTTAGCACTTCGTTTTAATGCACCTATTTTTACCTATAAGACAATTTTAGATAAGGCAGGAATCTTCTTAAAATTTTCTTCTAAAGACAAAGAAAACGAAAAATCTGACGATAGTATTATGGTTAATGAAATTTTACAAGAAGGAGAAACCGTAGAAATTACAGGTTCTGCCAGTGATGGATACTCAGAGCTTACCACAGAAGAACTATATAAAGAATTAGAAAGCGCAGTGAATAATGAAAATTATGAAAAAGCGGCTAAACTACGTGATGAAATTTCTAAGCGAGAATAAAAATCAAATCTACCAAAGCGTATTGTATGCGCGAGTTCTTATGTTATAAATAAAAGTATTCTAGTGTATGAAAAATAGCTTTTGGTTTTTTATTATTTTTTGTTGTGTTATAATCCCCACATTCGCTCAAGAAACAAATGCTATAGATAGTATCCAAAAATCAGCAGAAACAATTCTTATTAGCGATATTAATCAGGAAACTTTAAACATCATAAAACCAAACGAAGGCTTTTCTATTCATAGTTTATGGCGTGGCGTTTTAGGTATGGTTTCTTTGATTTTCGTTTCTTTTCTTTTTAGCGCCAATAGAAAAGCTATTAATTGGAAAACAGTAGCCATTGGTTTAGGTCTTCAATTAATTATTGCCATTGGTGTTCTGAGAGTACCCTTTATTCAATATGTTTTTGATAAAATTGGAAAAGTATTTGTAAAAATATTAGAGTTTACCACCGCTGGAAGTAAATTTTTATTTGAGGGCTTAGTGGTAGATATGGATACTTTTGGGTTCATTTTTGCTTTTCAAGTACTACCTACCATAATTTTTTTCTCAGCATTAACCTCAGTATTATTTTATTTAGGGGTAATTCAAAGGATTGTAAAAGTACTTGCATGGCTTTTAACCAAAACTTTAGGTATTTCTGGAGCAGAAAGTTTAAGTGTCGCCGGGAATATATTCCTGGGACAGACAGAAGCACCTTTACTTATTAAAGCGTATTTGGAGAAAATGAATAAGTCCGAAATACTACTGGTGATGATTGGTGGTATGGCTACTGTTGCCGGAGCAGTACTAGCTGCCTATATTGGATTTTTAGGAGGTGATGATGAACTTTTACGACTACAATTTGCCAAACACCTATTGGCAGCGTCAGTAATGGCTGCACCTGGAGCTATTGTAATTTCTAAAATATTATACCCACAAACCGAACCCATAAATACAGATGTTCAAGTATCTAACGAAAAAATAGGAACTAATTTTTTAGATGCCATCGCTAATGGAACCACAGAAGGTTTAAAACTTGCTGTAAATGTAGGTGCAATGTTGCTCGTTTTTGTTGCTTTTATCGCCATGATAAATTGGGTTTTTGGGGCTATTGGTGATGTTACTTATGCCAATGATTGGATAGCCGCAAATAGCTCGTATCAAAAACTATCATTAGAGTCCATTCTTGGGACTATTTTCGCGCCTTTAATGTGGTTAATTGGGGTTGCTAAAGAAGATGTAATGCTAATGGGACAACTTTTAGGCATAAAATTAGCAGCGAGTGAATTTATAGGATACATACAATTAGCAGATCTTAAAGATGTAGCAAACGGAACACATTTCGCTTATAATAAATCAGTGATTATGGCCACCTATATGCTTTGCGGTTTTGCGAACTTTGCTTCTATTGGAATTCAAATTGGTGGCATCGGTTCATTGGCTCCAGGACAACGCAAAACACTTTCTGAATTTGGTTTAAAAGCTGTATTAGGCGGTTCTTTAGCATCGTTACTTTCTGCAACTATTGCAGGGATGATTTTGGGGTAGAAAAAGCCCCCAAACCCCCAAAGGGGATAAAAGCCCCCTAACCCCCACAGGGGGAACTCTAAATATTATGGTTAAAATAACTGATTAAATAAACAAGTTTATTTAATCTAAACTGGATTTAATACACAGAAGCTCTAAATAAAAATAAACTTGTTGCGATGCCCAGACGATTCTGCTTCTAATTAATTTATTTTTTTCGTTCATAATTATTGATAAGTAGCTTTTAATTACGCTATATAATTTGAAACGTTACTATATTTTTGTTATATACTAAATAATAATTCCCCCTTTGGGGGCTAGGGGGCTCGGCTTATGAAACAATACCACGACTTACTTCAACATGTTATAAACAATGGCCAACAAAAAGGAGACCGCACAGGTACTGGTACCAAAAGTGTTTTTGGTTATCAGATGCGTTTTGACCTTAGCGAAGGTTTCCCCATGGTAACCACTAAAAAATTACATTTAAAATCGATAGTTTATGAATTACTTTGGTTTTTAAAAGGAGATACAAATATTGATTACCTTAAAGAAAATGGAGTTCGTATTTGGAATGAATGGGCTGATGCAAACGGAAATTTAGGCCCTGTTTACGGTCATCAATGGCGTAATTGGAATAGCGAAGAAATAGATCAAATAAAAGAAATAGTTGAAACATTAAAAACAAATCCAAATAGTAGAAGAATGTTGGTTTCTGCCTGGAATCCTAGCGTTCTGCCAGATACATCAAAATCTTTTTCCGAAAACGTAGCCAATGGCAAAGCAGCACTACCACCATGCCATGCTTTTTTTCAATTTTATGTTAGCCCGCCCACCTCGACTTCGCTCAGTGACCGACCTAGATTATCACTACAACTCTACCAACGTAGTGCTGATATATTTTTAGGCGTGCCTTTTAACATTGCATCTTATGCTTTGTTTACCATGATGATGGCGCAAGCTTGCGGTTATGAAGCAGGAGATTTTATTCACACTTTTGGTGATGCCCATATTTATAACAACCACATGGAGCAAGTAGAACTGCAATTAAGTAGAGCTCCTAGACCTTTGCCAAAAATGATTTTAAATCCTGATATAAAAAATATTTTTGACTTTACTTTTGACGATTTTACTCTTGTAGATTACAATCCGCACCCACACATTAAAGGTGCTGTGGCTATATAAACCATAAATAAGAAGGGGAAACAAAATAAATTTTGTTTCCCCTTCTTATTCTAATAATTTTTAAAAATCTACAATTCTAAAACTGCATTTTCTGTACCAGCATACTCGTTCCATTGGTAACTATCTGCTTCTGTTTCATTTACATAAGTATCATCAACAAGATATCTAAATTGGTAAGATGTTTCTTTTGGTAAATCCATAGTACCTTTGAATGTACCGTTTTTTAATTTTCTTAATGCTCCGTTTTTTGGATTCCAATCATTAAAATCGCCAACAACAAATACTTTTGATGCTTCTTCTGCAGGAACTATAAAGGTTACTTTACAAACTGGTTTACTTTTTAAATATTGTTTTGTGATCGCCATGGTGTTATGTTTTTACTATGAGCAACAAAGCACGTTATAATATTATTGATTACCAACTAGTTACCACCGATTTGCGATTTTGGTAAAATAAGAATTGCAAAAAATTGAAATTATCAAAAGATTACTGCAAATTTTTACATTTTCTGAACTCTTATCTCAATTTTTTTATGATATCGACAACTTTACTAATGTTTTTTGTTGTGTTATAAAAGTGAAAACTAAGCCGTATTCCATTACCCCGTTGCGAACATATCACATCATTTTGAATTAAGTGATCAAAAAGTTTTTGGTTTCCCATAATCGTAAAGATGGTACTGTGCTCATTTCGTTTTACAACTTTATCCTCTAATAAATTTAATTTAGAAAATTCTGTAAATGCAAAATGACTCAAGTCTTTATTAATAGCACTTATCTTTTGCATACCAATAGTTGTTAAAAAATCTATAGATTTTTTTAAGCTTCCAAAGGCTAGGGTATCTAAATGACCAGGCTCTAGATGCTTTGTAAATCTAAAACTATTTTTATTCTCCAAAACAGCATTTGCACTATTGTAACCAATAGCTTTTAAATTAAAATGAGGCTTTACTCTTTCTTTAAAAAGCATAAACCCATTACCACTACCTGCTAATAACCATTTATAGCCACTGGCTCCCAAAATATCGATTGCTGAGTCTTCAAAATCGAAAGATTCTGTACCGCAATATTGTGTTCCATCAGCAATTATTAAAAGATCTGGATATAATTCTTTAAGTTTTTTCAAAAAAGAAAGGTCAATTTTAATACCATTTAACCATTGCACCACACTTAAGGCCAAAACTGTTATTTTTTCTTTTTCGATCGCCACTAAGATATTTTCTTCTACATGTTCTGTAATATCAATATACTTACAGTCAAAACCTCTACTTTCAAAAGGCCAATTTAGCGAAGGGTAATCGTCATTTAAAAGCAATACTTTATGTTTTCTATCTAAACCTTCTAAAAGCAAATTTAAACCAATAGAAAAATTTTGAATCAAAGCAATATTATCAGTTTTGCAATTAAAAAAGCGACCAATAGTTTCTCGAGTATCTGAAATTAGTTTTAAACTTTTCATTTTAAAGTTACTCCCGCCAATTAAATAATCTAAATCGTGCTCTTGTCGCCAATCTAAAAGACCATCATATAAAATACCATAGGCTGCTGTATTTGCATAAATATACTGATCTAGAATAGGAAATTCTTTAATAATCTTTTGCATAGGGTAAATAGTTAAAATGCTATTGTAGTATCTTTGTAAGGTAAAGATACTTATTAAACATGTTTTCTAAACCAAAAAATACATCTGAAATAGATTTAGAGCAACACGAACTTTTAGAAGATGCACAATTGCGAATAAAACAAAAAAAGCGTTTGTATTCGCACTTCGTAATCTTTTTAGTCGGAAGTGTTTTTTTAATATTGATTAATAAAATTCTAAAATACGGAGCTGATTATAATTGGTTTATTTGGGCAATTACATTGTGGGCATTTTTATTCGTAATACATGTAATTAATGTTTTCGTTACTCAAAAATTTATGGGTAAAGATTGGGAAAGAAAACAACGCGAAAAATTAGTTTTGAAACAAAAGAAAAAAATTGCAACACTGCAAAAAGAGATTGAAACTGACTTTCCGATATCACAGATAAATAGTAAAGAATCTAATATTTAATGCGATGGACCTAAATTAAAAAACAGCTATCGCTGAAAAGCAGAATTATGCTACCTGACAATTGGCAAGTTCAACTTTATGTTTTGAAAACATTACCTTGGATATTTTTTAAAACTTAGTTTCACTAATAAAATACAAAAAGATTGAAAACTATTACTATAATTGCCGCAGCAGCAGAAAATAAGGCCTTAGGTAAGAATAACGATTTACTTTGGCACTTACCTGACGATTTTAAACGCTTCAAAAAAATCACTACTGGACATTCTATTATTATGGGTAGAAAAACTTTTGAAAGTTTTCCGAAACCGCTACCGAATAGAAAACATATTATCATCACCAGAGATAAAAATTACACGACAAACTTTAAAGATTGTTTTATAGTACATAGTTTAGAAGCTGCTTTAGCCATAACGGAAAGCGAAGACACTGTTTTTATTATTGGTGGTGGAGAAATTTACGCTTTAGGACTAGAAATAGCTACCAAAATAGAGCTAACGAGAGTTCATGAAAACTTTGAGGCTGACGCTTTTTTTCCAGAATTAGATACTAAAAAATGGAAAATTCTTCAAGAAGAATACCACGCTAAAGATGAAAAACATAAATACGATTTTACCTATTTAACGTATGTTAAGCGGTAGACGTTAGAGGGTATATAGTACACAGAGACTAGAGACTAGGATATTAAAAATCTAAGTGAGAAATACTTACGCTATAGTCCCTTAAGAATTCTTTTAAAGTAGCCACATTAGCATTGGTGTAAAATTGATGCGTTGAGGAATTACTTTTAGCTAATAAGCTGTTTTTTTCTAAAATATTTTTAGTCTGTTTGGCTACGGCTTCACCAGAATCTATAATTTGTATGTGATCGGGCAAAATAGACTTGATGATGGGTATTAAGTACGGATAATGAGTACAGCCTAAAACAATACAATCAACACCTTCAGATATCATCGGATTTAAATACTTCTCTAGCAGTTGTTTTGTTTCAGTTTCAAATACCCTTCCTTGTTCAATTAAAGGCACTAAACCTTCTCCGTTTTGCTCTATAAGTTGAATTCCGTTAGTAATAATTTTTGAAGTTTGATGAAAAAGTGCACTTGACAAAGTACCTTTTGTTGCTAAGATTCCAATTTTTTTTGAAACAGTTTGCAATGCCGCAGGTTTAATTGCGGGTTCTATACCAATAAACGGAATATCATATTTAGCTCTTAAATATGATATTGCATTTGTAGTCGCTGTATTGCAAGCCACCACAATTAATTTACAACCTTGCGCAAGTAAATATTCGGTATTTTTTTCACTTAAGGCTACTATTTCTTCAGCACTTTTTTCTCCGTAGGGTGCATTTTTACTATCTGCCAAATAAATGGTATGCTCATAAGGTAATAGCTTATTAATTTCTTTCCAAATAGACGTACCACCTACTCCAGAATCAAAAATACCAATGGGTTGTATGCTCATGTACTAAACTTAAAATAGACTTTAAAGTTAGCGTAAATTTAATTGTTTACCGACAAAGATTCAAATGCCAAAATTGCCACAATTATTATTAGCAAAAAAGAGGCTATCATTAAATAAAACTTAAAATACTCAAAGTTTTAAAACAAAAAAAATCCACTTTTTACAAAGTGGATTTTTTAGTTAATACTAGGCCTTAATTAAAACCCTAATTCCTTTTTAACTAAAGGTAATAAATCCGTTCCTTTAGCAACAATAACGCCGCTACCTTGTGAAGAATCTAATACGTAGTTCATTCCTTGAGCAGCTGCAACTTTTTCAATTGCTAATTTTGCTTTGTCAGAAATAGGCCCCAACAAGGCTACTTGCTTGTTTTGAAGCTCTTGTTGCGCTTTTTGTTGTGCTTCTTTTATAGTTCTATCAAAACCTTCTAACTCCGCCATTCTCTTCTGATTTTCTTCATCAGATTTTGTTGCTGCTTCGTTTTGATATTGCTTGTACTTGTTTTGCATTTCAGTAACAGAACTTTGGATGTCTGCACCGTACGTTTCTTGTAACTTTTTAAGTTCTGCTTCTGCTGCTTTCATTTCTGGCATGGCAGACATTAATTCTGATACATCAATATGTGCTACTTTATTTTGTGCGTTTACAAAACTTGATGTTGCTACAAATAAAACTACTGCTACTACTATCTTTTTTAAGTGTTTCATGATTTTTAAAATTACTTTTTTTGAGTGTTAAATAAATGGTTTAGTACTCCAAACGGAGATTTTTGAGTTTACATTAATTATTTTCTTTTTTCTCTTTCTGTTTTTCTTCAGCTTCTTTTTTCTTTGCTTCTTGCTCTTCTAACAACTTTTTACGCCTAGCTTCATAAGCATTTTTGCGTTCTTCTCTTAATTTTAATTGCTCTTCTCTTTTTTCTGCGGCAGATTTATCTCTTGCTTTTTGAGCTTCTTCTGCTTGTGATAAACGCTCTTTTAAAGCATCATTCATTTCTTTTTCGGCAGGCTCGTCTTCAAAATCGTCTAAAGAATTTCGCTTATCTGCTCGTTCTTTAACGGCACTTACTTTTCTTGTTCTTGAAATGGCTTTTAACACTATTTCACTTAAATCTAATCTTTTATCTGCATACAACATTACAAAATCTGCAGATCGATCAACAATCATATCATAGTTTTTACTCTGCCCTATTTTTTGAACTTCATTAAAAACCTGATCTTGAATAGGCTGTATTAAGCGTTGTTTAGAGAGAATTAAATCGCCGTTAGGACCAAAACGGTCTTGTTGGTAATTAAACATTTCTTTTTCTAAAATGCTAATCTCCTCTTCGCGCTCTGCAATAAGCTCATTCGTCAGCAAAACTTTTTCTGCCATCAAATCTTTTTTCATTTGATCGATGGTACTTTTTTCTTGTTCTAACTCTAGTTTCCATTTCTGAACTCTAGCATCAAGTTGTTCATTAGCTTCTCTATACTCCTCAACATTCTCAAGAATATACTCCATATCTACATACGCAATTCTAACACCTCTCTGCTGTGAAAAAACGCTTGAAGAAACAAGCAACACACTAATATATAAAAGAACTTTTGTTTTCATATCGTTTACATTTATTGATATAGAAAATATCGTGCCAAAATAAATAAATATTTTAAGAAAGCCTTTAAAATATTGAATTTTAGTTTTAAAAACTTCGAATTTAATCTATACTTTTAGGTAAAACGTTAATTATTACATTTAATTATCCTTTGTAATAGATAACAATGTTTGTTAATTTAATTTCTAAAACTGTTGCCCGATTATAAAGTGAGTTTGAAAACCACTTGGTGTACCCACAGGATTGGCAAAATCATTATCAAAACCATACCCAAAATCGATACCTAATAAACCAAATGCAGGCATAAAAATACGTAAACCTGCCCCTACTGATCTTTTTATTTCAAAAGGATTAAAATCATCAAAACTACTAAATGCATTACCACCTTCGGCAAAAGCTAGCCCATAAATAGAAGCTGATGGCTTTAAGGTTAATGGATATCTAAGTTCCATGGTAAATTTATTATATATAACTGCACCATCTTGACGACCAGTAACTGGATTAAAAGGAGTTACAGAGTTATTTTCGTAACCTCTTAAGCCTATATTTTCGCGCCCATCTAGCGTAAAGTTACCCATACCATCACCTCCTAAGAAAAAGCGTTCAAAAGGCACGTTTCCTTTTGTATTGTTATAATTGCCCAAGAAACCAAATTCTGCGTTACTACGCAATACTAATGATTTATTACTTTGTCTACCAATAAGCGTGGTGTACCAATCGCCTTTAAAATTTACCTTATAAAACTCTAACCAATTAAAACGTTCTTGATTGTTTTCTTGGATATCTTGTTCAGTAGTTGCGTTCGCTAAATCTTCGTTCAACTGGTCGTAATCTGTATTATCAAATAGGGACCACGGTGGCGTAAATTTTGCTCTAATCTCAAAATTAGATCCGTAGGTAGGAAAAATTGGGTTAGAACCTGCCGATCTTCTAGAAAGTCCCAAGGTATATGCTAGAGAATTTGCGTTTCCGTTACCAAAATTTAAGTTAGTTACGTTAAAATCTCTAAACTGATATAATTGATACCCTAATGAATGCGATATAGTGAAAAAATCATCAGGCCATTGCAATCTTTTTGCTAACCCTAAGGTAATACCTGTTATAGCGAAACTTCTATCTTTATTTGCTTGGATTCTACCAGTAAACTGTTGCGTTCTGTCAAAATCGAAGTTTCTTGTTCTTGACAAAGAGGCACTAAAACTTACAGGCTTTTTGCCTCCTAACCAAGGTTCTGTAAAACTTAAACTATACACTCGAAAAGTTTGGCTAGCTTGTAATCTCAGTGCAAAACTTTGACCATCACCCATAGGTACTGGCTTGTACTCTTTTTTATTTAATAAATTTTTAATAGCAAAATTACTAAATGATAATCCTAAAGTTCCGATGAATCCGCCACCACCGTAGCCACCTTGCAGCTCAATTTGGCTAGAACCTGCTTCAACAACACTATAATTTAAATCTACAGTACCATCATTAGGGTTGGGGTTAATAACATCTGGCTTTACATTTTCCGCATCAAAAAACCCTAAAGCCCCAAGTTCTCTAATACTCCTTATAATGTCTGACTTATTATATTTTTGACCTGGCTGAGTTCTTAATTCTCTAAAAATAACATGGTCATTAGTTCTCTCATTACCATCAACGGTTACGTGGTTTAAAAAGGTTTCTTTGCCTTCTATGATTCTAATTTCAAAATTAATGGTATCATTAACGGCAGAAACCTCTACGGGATTAATACTCGAAAACATATAGCCATAGTTTTGATACAAGCTACTAATGTCATTAGGGTCTGGTTTAGTATCATCAGCGATACGTTCTTTTAATAATACGCCGTTATAGGTATCCCCTTTGCGAATACCTAGCTGAGCTGCTAGTTGTCTATCGGTATAGACGGTGTTTCCAACAAAATCTATTTCGCCAAAGTAATATTTATTCCCTTCTTCTACTTTTATTACAATATCGATTAAATCGTCTCCATTTTTAATAATACTATCGGAAATAATTCTTGCATCTCTATAACCCTTTTCGGCATAAGTTTCTGCCAATTTCACTAAATCGGCTTCATAATCTTCAGGTATATATTTAGATCTTTTTAATTTAAGAATATTCTTTATGGATTTTTCTTTCGTTTTTTTAAGGGCTTTTTTTAATCGTTTATCAGACAGTTTTTCGTTTCCTTCGAAAGTAATACTGCTTATTTTTACTTTAGCACCTTTTTTAATATTCACTACCATACTCTGGGCATTAGTTTCAGAGGTATCTACAGCGGTAGCTATGGTAACTTTAGTATTTAAAAAACCTTTCTTTTTGTATTTATTCTGTAAATAGTTTTTGGTGTTAGAGATAAGATTTTCTGTAATTTTTTTTCCTTTTTTGAGATCGGTATCTTTTAAAATATCTTCTACTTTTCCTTTTTTAACACCATATACCGTAACATTAGTCAATGTTGGCCGTTCTAAAATATTAAGTTCTAGATAAATTTTATCATCATCTATATTGGTAATGTAAAAACTAATATCGCTGAAGAGTTCCAAACTCCATAATTTGTTAATTACAGCGCTAATTTCATCACCTGGTACGGTAATTAATTGTCCTTCCCTTAGCCCTGTGTAGGTTTTAACGGTTTGCTCATTGTAACTCTGTATTCCTGTTACCTCTAAACCTGCTAAAACATACTTTTTACCTTCATCATAAGACGTGTTTTGAGCTACACCCGCTAGACTAAATAAAAATAAAAATAATGTGATTTTTTGAAGAGAGTTGCATTGTTTTGCAGCTCTAGATGAGTTGTTCGCTAGTTTTTCCAAATCTTCGTTCTCTATTTTGGTAATTTAAAATTGCTTCAACCAAATGCTGCTCTGTAAAATCGGGCCACAATACTTCAGTAAAATATAACTCGGCATATGCAATTTGCCAAAGCAAAAAATTACTTATTCTATGTTCTCCACTCGTACGTATAAGCAAATCTACGTCTGGTAAATTGTGCGTGTAAAGATGGTTATTAATAATGGTTTCGTCAATATTTTCAACAGAAATTATATTATTTTTAACTTTGGCACTAATAGCTTGAATGGCATTTTTAAGTTCTTCTCTAGACCCGTAAGACAAGGCTAAGGTAAGTGTCATTCCTTTGTTTTCACTAGTTTTACGAATGACTTCAAGTAATTCTTTATGCACTTTTTTTGGTAGAGAATCTAGATTACCTATGGCATTTAAAGAAATATCGTTTTCCATGAAAGTTACTAATTCTTTTTTAAGAGAAGATACTAGCAATCGCATTAACGTATCAATTTCGAACTTAGGCCTGTTCCAATTTTCTGTAGAAAAGGTATATAAGGTTAAGTAAGACACGCCTATTTCTGCACAAGATTTTACGGTATCTTTTACCGTTTTAACGCCGTTTTCATGACCAAATGCCCTTATTTTTCCGTGTTTTTTGGCCCATCTGCCATTACCGTCCATAATAATAGCTAGGTGATTTGGTACCTTATTTTTGTCAATAGTGTCTATAGTAGTCATATATGTGTTACTCAAAACAATCAGAACATGGTTTTCTCTTAAAGGTGTAAGTTAGTGTAATCCCCGAAAAAACATACCAATCATTACTAAAAATATTACCAAACTCAACGCTTAGAGGGTCTAAATTTGTTTCTTCTGGGTTACTAAAATCTAAATTATCTGTAAAAGTATACCTTGCCCCTATTTCTGCCCCCAAAATAAAAAATTGATTTAACCGATATTTAAAACCAATAGTCATGGGTATCGCAAACGCTCCGTCTCGCTGGTTATCAAAATTTATAACTTGATTAGCATCAATATAATTATAGTCATACCTAAAATAAGTAATACCGGTATATAAATAAGGAGTAAATGCAGGTCCTAGTTTATGCAAATTATACTCGGTAAAATTAACTTCTAATCCCGCAGAAAACTCTAAAACATTATTTTTTACAACATAAGCCCTGTCTTGCCTAGAAGTCATGTTAGATTTTGTATCGTCGGCTACAAACTCTCCATACAATACACTTGCACGCCAAGCGTATCTTTTACTTATATTCCATTTAAATATACCTCCAGCACCAATACCAGATGGTGCTATATAATTAGATCTACCAACATCACCTATATTATTTACCCCACCAGCCATAATGCCGACTTCGTAAGTTTGCCCGCACATTTTAAAAAATGCTAGCAGAAAAAGCAATACTAAAAATGTTCTCATGTATTATAAAAGTTTGCAAATATACCAATTTCAATAGTTTATGAAACCTTCATCACTATATTCTTGTTCTCTATTTGATAAACAACTTTTAGTATGTTTTATTGCTTTTAGCATGGCTTAATTACGCTTGTCTTCACCCCAAAGTAATTTATTTCTAAGAGTTTTTAAAAAGCTTTCCGAAGTATACTCAATCATTTTAGCACTAAAACCTGCTTTTTTGATTAAAATCTCTGTGCCATTTTCTAAAGTAGCTATTCTGGAATCTAGCGAAACTAAATGATACTCTTCTCTTCCTGAGACTTTTAATCGAATTTCGGTATCGTCTGAAATTACCAAAGGCCTTGCATTTAAATTGTGTGGCGCAATGGGTGTAAGTATAAACGATTTTACGGTTGGCGCAATTACTGGACCACCGCAGCTTAAAGAATACCCAGTAGAACCTGTTGGTGTGGCTATAATAAGACCGTCTGCCCAGTACGATGTTAAAAATTCGTTATCTAAATACGTTTCTACAGTAATCATAGAGGTAGTATCTTTTCTACTTACGGTGATTTCGTTTAATGCGAAATTTAAAAACTCAAAATCTGCTGTTGGAGGATTTGTACTTACCGCAACCAAACTACGTTCAACAATAGTATAAGCACCTGCAAGAAATTCTTTGATTACCTTACGAACATCTTCTTTTTTAAAGGTAGATAAAAAACCTAGCCTTCCGGTGTTAACACCAACGATAGGGATATTTAAATCTCGAACGTACGTTACAGCACGTAAAATAGTACCATCGCCACCAAAACTAATTAACATATCGAACGTACTATCCAAGCCCCTATCTTCTGTAAAGGTTTTGTAATTACCAAGTTTTTCTGGCCCCTGTAGTACTTCGTAAAAATCTTTTTCGAAAGATATTTCGTTAGACACATGCGAAAGTTCATCAAGCAATTCTATTACATATTCTAGCGCATTATCAGTATAAGACTGTCCGTAAACTGCAACTTTCATAAAACTAAACGTTTAAATATTTATCTAAATAAGCAGATCTTTCTTTTAAATCTTCTAAAAATTGATCATCATTATTTCCGAAAAGTATATTGTAGTTATAACGTCTAAATGTTTGAATAACATCGTTGAGATTTTCAGAGCCGATTTTTAAGGTAATCTGTATTAAATCGTTTCTAGTATCTGTGATAAAAGCACCTATAATTTTAGTATTATTAGTTTCTACTATCTGAGCGATTTCACTAAAAGAATAATCTTTTATCCCCTTGGCGATCACTAAAATACCACCAGGTTCCGTAAAAAATGGCGTGTCAATAAAAATACTTACAATGGTATTTAGTTCATAATAACCCAAAACCGTTGCATCATTATCTAAAACCGGAATAATATTAGCTTCATTTCTAGAAAAAGCCTCTAAAACATCGAGCCAAGAAGTGTCTTTATTTACGAAAATAGCTTCTAAAGTATAGCGAAAATCTTCTAGCGTTGTCGCCACGTTAAATTCCTCCATATCATTTTCGCTAATAACTCCTAAAAACTTATCATTTTCAGAAATAGCCACGTGAGAATAGGTGGTGTCCTTAAAAAAACGAACAATGTTTTCCATCGAATCATTCAATTTAAAAACAGGAACCGTGTTTATGAGGTGCGATTGTATATTCATACTTTAATATATGGTGCAAATTACTAATTAAATATGTCAAAAAGCATACCTAATTTGTATTTTTGTAAAATAAAAAGCTTAGAAAGAATGACAAAATTAAGTGTTAATGTAAATAAAATTGCTACACTCCGAAATGCACGAGGTGGCAATATGCCAAATCTTTTAAAGGTTTCTAGTGATATTGAACGTTTTGGAGGCCAAGGAATTACCATTCACCCAAGACCAGACGAAAGACACATTAAATATAACGATGCTAGAGCTTTAAAAAGTATTGTTACAACAGAGTTTAATATTGAAGGAAACCCGAATCAAAAATTTATCGATTTAGTGTTAGAAGTACAACCCACCCAGGTAACTTTAGTACCTGACGCCGAAGATGCGATTACATCTAATGCAGGTTGGGATACTATAAAACACCAAGATTTTTTAAAAAATGTAATTGCTATTTTTAAAGCCAAAGGCATTAGAACCTCAATATTTGTGGATCCAATTAGCGAAATGGTAGAAAATGCGGCTAAAACGGGAGCCGACAGAATAGAATTATATACCGAAAGTTTTGCGGAGCAATTCGGAAAAGCTAGCAACGATGATGAAAGACACCTGGCAATTGCTCCTTTTATCCAAGCAGCAAAAATGGCAGAAAAAGTTGGCTTAGGCATTAATGCAGGGCACGATTTAAGCTTGGACAATATTGAATATTTCAAAAAAAATATTCCTAACCTATTAGAGGTATCTATCGGGCATGCATTAATTTGCGAATCCTTATATTTTGGCTTAGAAAACGTAGTAAATATGTACTTAAATAAATTAAAATAATGCAACTTTTACATTCGCAAATATTCGGAACTGGTAAACCTTTAGTTATTTTACATGGGTTTTTAGGTATGTCTGATAATTGGAAAACATTAGGTAACAAATATGCGGAAAATGATTTTGAAGTACATTTAATAGATCAACGAAACCATGGTAAAAGTTTTCAGTCTAACATTTTTAATTATGATGCATTAGTAGAAGACCTAAAAAACTACATGGAGCATCACCAATTAAAAAATGCGATCGTTTTAGGGCACTCGATGGGCGGTAAAACAGCCATGCAATTTGCCTGTAGGTATCCAGAAAAAGTTACTAAATTACTGGTGGCAGATAT
>JANQTG010000236.1 GCA_030731855.1 Cellulophaga sp.
TCGTAAATCAAGGTGATGCTATTATACATATCACTAAAAACGAAAGTCAATTAAATTAAATAACTTCTTATAACAAAAAAAGCGCAAAATTAATTTTGCGCTTTTTTTCTTGATAACATATAACTTTATTCTGTTGGTCTACCCAACAAACGTTTTTCTATTTTACGTTTAATTACGGTAAGTCGTTTCATGACATCCATAATTTCTTCGTTTTTATCTTTCTTATATATTTCATTAAGCTCTAAAATTAATGCCTTTACCTCTCTTGATGATTCTACTCTATCACTGGTGGTCATACCGGACATTTTACGGCTTTCGAACTCTAAGGCTCTATCCATTGCATCCATAAATCTAAATCGTTTATAGTTAATATATTCTTGTTAATTTAATGCTGCTATTTTCTGTTTTCGTTAGCGATATTTTATTTATAGTACATAAATTAAATAAACATACAAAAATAATAAGGCTAGTTTTAAGACTTCAAAATTACCAGTTAGCAAACATATTTTAGATGAAACTTATTACCAAATAAAACGAGTGCTAAGCATTAAATTTTATTAACAAAAGTACGCATTGTTTACCTATTTCAGGCAAAGATTAAACATTATAACAGTATTTTAACCTATTACCATTTAAGCTTTATGTTCTTTAACAACAAAAGCATTCATAAATAGTAACCATTATAATTTATTTAAAAACAAATCTGCATTTTTTAGGTGTATTTTTTGCTTTTCGTCTGGCATTTTATCAAACATTCTAACCAACATCCCCAACCTTGGATTGGATAAGAAAAAATCTCTATTCACATGCATAAATCGCCAAAAAAGTCCATCCCAAGTTGCTTGCCAATCTCCTTTCGGATAATCGCTCATTTTCATGATGTAATTACTACCACTTATATAAGGTTTGGTAGCCATTAAGCCTCCATCTGCAAACTGACTCATACCATACACATTTGGCACCATAACCCAATCGTAGGCATCAATAAATAACTCCATAAACCATTGATACACTTCATCAGGATCAAACTCACACAGCAGCATAAAATTGCCTAAAACCATAAGTCGTTCTATATGGTGACAATAGCCTGTTTTTAAAAGAGTTTTTATAGTATCGTCTATAGGTGGAATGCCCGTAGTACCGTCATAAAATGATTTTGGAATTTTTCGTTCAAATCCCCAAAAGTTTTTAGTACGTTCAAAACTACCTTTACTGATATAGATACCTCTAATAAATTCTCTCCAGCCTATAATTTGCCGAACAAAGCCTTCTGTGGAATTAATAGGGATATTATTTTCTGTAGCAAAAATCAACACTTTATCAATTATTTCCTTCGGCGTAATTAAACCAACATTTAGCATAGGTGTTAACACACTATGATGCAAAATAGTATTATGCCTCACTATAGCATCTTCGTAAATGCCAAATTCTAAAAAACGCTGTTCTAAAAAATCTTGAAACCACTCTTGAGTTTTTTTAAAGGTATTCGGATACATAAAAACATCCGATAACTCGCCGTAATGTTCTGAAAAATTTTTAGTTACATAGATTTTAGCCTCTTTATAATATTCGTCTAAATCAGGAAATTGAATATTCGGAGCTTGTTTTTTAGTAGGATATTTTTTTCTATTCTCTGTATCAAACGTCCACTTACCACCTTCTGGTTGTTCGCCTTGCAACATTAAAATATCTCGCTTTTTACGTTCGTTGGTATAAAATGTAGTTTGATGAAATTTTTTCTTCTCAGCAGTAAAAAAATCCTTTAAATCATCGTTTGTATTTAAGAATAAAGGAGATTCTAGTATATTTTGCTTTATTTGATGTGCTTTCGCAGTTGCATTAATTCGCTTTTCGAGCCAATTATCAACAGGATTAATATAATTTATTTCTTCTACGCCACTCTTAGCCAAGTACGAAATTAATTCGCGAATGTCTGCATTTTTATGTTGCGCATCTATATAGTGTACCTCAAAGCCATTTTCTTTTAAATAGCTTTCGTAAAATTTCATCGTGGCCCTGTGAAACGCTATTTTTTGTTTATGAAAAGGGTATTGCTTAAAAAAAAGCCATTCTTCTACTAGATAAATAGGGTTTTTATATTCGAAAAGTGGATTTTCTTTAAATAATTGATGTGGAAATACGATATGAACACTTTTAGGACTTGTTTTCGACATGAGTATTTTTATTCATTCTACATTTATCACTACAGTATTTGACTTCGTTCCAGTTTTTTTCCCATTTTTTACGCCAAGAAAAAGGTCGGTTACACACCACACATATTTTTTCGGGCAAATGCTGTTTTTTCATAGTACTTTAAAATCTGGAACCTCGTGTCGGCGTACATACGGAAAACGATCTAATTTTTTTAATTCGTAATAGGTATTTAAACCAGAAATTCCGGTTGTTTCAATAGCGGCCAAATCAATATCTTCTTCTTCTCCTATGGCGTTTTCTGGGATCACTAAATGTATTATTTCACCAATTACTAAAATGGTTCCATTACGTTCAATAGGAATAGATTCCACATACTCCAAACCAATTTTTAAGTGACTTTCTTTTACAAATGGCGCTTTTACACCCGTCACAAACTCTTCCGTTAGTCCGCATAAGTCGAACTCAGATTCGTTATCACTAAACTTGGCAGAGGTATAATGTGCGTTTTTTATAATACCAGTATTCACATGGTTTATGGTAAAACTACCATTCGCAAGCATATTTTCATAGGTATGCCGAGGCACCTCGCCAGTAGGCCGTAAAATAAAACCCATTAGTGCAGGGTCACTACCCAAGTGCATCACCGAATTAAAAATAGCCACATTGGTTACTTCTGTATCGCTAATGGTTCCAATTAAATTTGCTGCTTTTACTCCTGAAACAGCATTAATGAATTTTATGCGTTGAACGCGATCCATTTCTGCGATTTCTTGTTTTGTATACTGCATAATTGGGGTATTTAAAATCGTAGTTGCTTTTTACATTTTTTCCAAAAAGCAAAAAAAGAAGGGTAATATCCTTTTACAGAAAACATCCAATCTCTAGGGTCTTCAGTTCCTTTATAATTTATATTTAAAGGATGCTCTTTAAAGTAACACTGCTGTACTTGATGTTCTTGTATTAACGCACTAAATTCTCCAACATAAATTTGAATATTGGGAATATTTTCAGAGAGTGCTAACATAAAATCTACCGCATTTTGCCCAATAGGATACTTTTCAAAAACAGAAGGCTCTAGTAAAAGTATTCGGTTTAGCTCCTCATCTTTTCTCCAATTAGGATCTAAATTATAATAGTTATAAATACAGCTTGCTTTTGTTGCATCAACACTTATCGCTGTTTTATTGGGTAATGGAGTAAGTAAATGAAGCTTTTCTGTTTTAGCTAAAATAGCGGGGATTTCCATATCAGGAAAATCTTCATAAGGAACATCTAAAAAAGTATTATACTGGTTGGTATGGCAATATCTATTGATATTTTCTTGATTGGCATAGTACTTTTTATTACTATTTGCACCAGCTACCCATTGCCAACTAAGGGCATTGCTGGCCCAATCGCCATCTA
Organism: Cellulophaga sp.; assembly: GCA_030731855.1. Taxonomy (GTDB): domain Bacteria; phylum Bacteroidota; class Bacteroidia; order Flavobacteriales; family Flavobacteriaceae; genus Cellulophaga. The sequence continues at coordinate 3,559 of JANQTG010000236.1, forward strand.
GTAAATGATAATACATCCATTGTGCAGGGTGTTTCCAGTGGCTATTGGCCATATTACAACAAATAGTTGCGATGTACATGCGCACATGATTATGTAGATAACCTGTTTGATAAAATTCGGTTATGGCATTATCAATGGCCTCTATTTGCGTTGCAGGTTTGCTAATGGCTTCGGCAATTTCGTGATTCGCTACAGGTTGTTGAGCATGTTTTAAGTCACTATTAATTTCGTCTTTTTTTGCGATCCAAATCTGTTGCCAATAATCTCTCCATGCCAACTCTTGGATGAACTTTTCCATGGCATTCGGATTTAAACCTTGATCTAAAAGCGATTGAAATACTTGGTTGGTAGAAATTACACCTCTAGAAATATAGGGCGATAAATAGCTCACTGCACCATCAATATAATTCCTAGATCTTGCATAATCTCTAGGGTTTATATCGCCGATTCTTTTCAGAATATTTTCATAATCTGTAGGGAAGTTTGGAACGTATTTATCCATTAACGCTTACTAATTTTATTTCCTGAAATTGCTTTTTGTCGTGAACATTTAAATCTACTAATGTCTGGATTACGCTTTTTAAGGTGTTTTTGACTTACACCACTATTTACTCTTTTGCGCCAGCGCTTAAAACTCGACTCTTTTAAGTTGCCACGCATAAATTTTATGACCTCTTTCTCGGGTAGTCCAAATTGAAATTCAATAGCTTCAAAGGGAGTTCTGTCTTCCCAAGCCATTTCAATAATACGGTCTGCTTGTCGTTCGGTAAAATCAGTTTCCATGCTAATTTTTATTATGAGAGTTCAATTTTTTGCCAAATTTTATCAGCGTTTAATTTAAAAGTACCTATATAATCGAAATTACATTCGTACGGAGCGATAACCGATAAAAAAGGTTCGTCTGTAGCACCTCTATACAAATGATACGTATACCCCACAATAGGCTCAAAATTAAAGGAAGCGCTATACACCAAATTATTATACTCAAACTGCTCCATTAAGCTATCAAACTGTGTTTTCAGCTCTTTATATTTCGCATCAATTTGTTTGTTTACCTGATGAATGTTTCTGTTTTTCCAAGATACAGTATCGGGAGTGGTAATTACAGGAGCGCCAACGCTAGTAGCATAAGGCTTTAAAGCCGCATCATACTTTGCTTTATCAGCATCAAAAACTACATTATCTGGTTTTTTAGTTGAGGTCATTTATGCACTACCTTTATTTAAAGTGTTTTGTTATTTTAGTACTTGATGGTTTGGTAATAGAATAAAAAACATCCATTAATTCTCCCTTGTCGTCTACTAAATATTTTTGAAAATTCCATTTAACGCTACTCGACATTTTTCCATTTTTAGCTTTCTCTGTGAGCCATTGGTATAAAGGATGTTGCCCAGTTCCTTTTACTGCTAATTTTTCAGTTAACAAAAATGTAACACCAAAATTTAGTTCACAAAACGTCTGAATTTGATCTTCGTTACCAGGTTCTTGTCCACCAAATTGGTTACATGGCGAACCAATTACAACCAACTTATCTTGATATTTTTCATGTAGCTTTTGTAATTCTGCATATTGACTCGTAAAACCACACTCTGAGGCTACATTCACAAATAAAATATATTTCCCTTTAAAGTTTTCTAAATCGATTTTAGAACCCTTTATATCATTTATTTTAAGCTCATAAATTGATAAAGTAGATGACATTTCATTATCGCTTTTTGATTTCGCAAATTTTAAATTATCTAAAAATTTCATTTGTTCAAAATGTATTAAAATTTGTTTAACGCATCAATTTTTTTAGCTATTTGCTCGGCTTCGTAAGTTTTATCATCACTTGCTTTTCGGTTAGTTGTAGATAATTTATAAGCCTCGTTCATTAACTTCTCGTATTCTTTTTGTAAAATTTCTTTTTCTGACTTTTTCTTGAATAATCCAAACATAGCTTTGTTTTATGGTGATGTAGCATCTATACAAACAAAAATACAAAATGTTTAATTATTAGCGTCAAAGTTTAAACAAAATAACAAAGCTTTAAGATTTTCATCTTAAAGCTTTGTTATTTTGATTTTTGATCTGTAGTTACTTTTTTATATCGTTTAGAATCCAGTTTAGTTCTGGATCAACGCCCTTTGCTCTATCTTCTTTTGTTGGTATTATTTCAACATCTGGAAAAATACCATAACCATTTTCTTTAGTTTGATGTGGTGATTGAATTTGTAACATACCAAAACCTAATTTTACTTTAGAATTCGGCAATCCTACATATTTAGTCATTCCTGCAACAGTACCATTATAATGCCCTCCTGTTTCTTCACCAACAAAAGTAGCGCGTTTGGTAGCGTGTAATTTCGTCGATAAAATAGAAGATGCTGAGAAAGAGTTCCCATTAATTAACACATAAAGTTTACCCTTAAAGTTTAGGGAGCTAGGTTCTGCATTAACTTTTGAACTCGGAAAATTATAATACCTGATACCATCTTTTTTACTTCCTTTGAGCAACTCAAAAGGAATTGCAACGGGCGATATAATTAAAAAATTAAATGCAGTTCCTAAAATAGAAGTATTACTGGAATACATTGATTTTAGAAACGGAAAAGGAGTTAGGCTTTGTCCTTTTTCAATAAATTGATGTTCTTTATCAGTTAAATAAGTATATAAATTTGCGATTTCAGCTAAGCGTCCGCCAGTATTATCTCTTAAATCAATAATTAAATTATCGGCTTTAGCAGAATCTATTTTGGTAAATACTTCTTTATAAAAATCTTTATAATTACCATTATTAAAATTGCTAATTTTCATATAAGCAACTGCACTATCCTTTCCTATAAAATCAAAATTACGGGTGAATATTTTATCAGATTTTGATAATTTTTTACTCCTTATATAACCATATTTACGATTATTTTTAAAGGTTACTTTTAATTTATCCTTTCTAGCTTTTTTTTCTTCTTTAGTTAATTTCACTACTTTCTTATCTACTTTAAGTGAATCTTTATTATTAATTGAATCTCTTAATTTTAAAATATTTTTTATAGAGTCCTTCGGGATTCTTCTAAATGTTTTGGTAAACACACTATCATTAAGTTTTAAAGTAATTGGTAAACTATCTAAATAGCCTTTATCTTTAAAATACATACTTGAAAAACGCAAGGCAATAAAACGGTCTTCAAAACTAGTATTGAAGCCATCCGAAGAAAAGAATTTTTTATATTCACTCAATAATTGCTCAATAGGCGTTTCATCAACTTTTAAAACTTCAGCACCAACAATAGTACTATCAATTCCATAATTTTGTTTGATTAAAAAAGCATCATTTACATTTTCAAATTCTAAATCATCAAACTCTGAGAAATTTTTCCGCTTTGCTTTCCATTCTTTTTTTGTGAAGCGTTTTGATGGTGGACTTATACCAATATGTCCTTGACGGACTTCAAAAACTACAGGCGTTAATTTTTTATAAAAATCGGTACTACTCATGGGAGAAGTTATGGTTTTCTTTAAACTATCAAATTTAAAATCTAAACTTTCTTTTGATACAAATTGATATAATTTAGGATGATATTTCTTAAGCTTATGATACACGATATCAACATCTGCCTTTAATTCTTCTGGTGTATGAAGCCCTGCAATCTGTTTATTATAATTCTTTACACTAACGCAAGATGCAGACAATAAAATAAGGAAAAGAACTACGATGTATTTCTTCATAAGAAAGTTTTTAAGTTGGCTGATTTAAATTTATAATTTACGAAAATAGTATTTTATCATTACGTTATAACGATAGCCGTCTTTTAACTAACTTTATAGCGCAATATTAGTTTCATGATAAAAAAGATTCTATTCGGTTTTTTAAGCTTACTTATTTTTTTTGTGCTTATTGTTTTTCTAGCGAATTACACGATTAATAATGCTACAAAAGATAAAACTTTTACTTCAACAAAAATAATACCAAAAAACAAGGTAGGTATTATTTTAGGCACCGCAAAGAAACTCACAAATGGGCTACCTAACAGTTATTATACTTACAGAATTAAAGCTGCCGTTGCCTTGTTTAATGCTGATAAAATCGAATTTGTATTAGTTAGTGGCGATAATGGAAGTATCTATTACAATGAACCTAACACTATAAAAAAAGATTTAATTATCGCTGGAATTCCTGAAGAAAAAATTTTTCTAGATTTTGCTGGTTTTAGAACTTTAGACTCCATGGTAAGGGCTAAACATATTTTTGGATTAGAAAGTGCAACAATCATTTCACAAGAGTTTCATAATGATAGAGCGATTTATATTGCTCAAAAAAAAGGACTTAATGCTATTGGTTTTAATGCAAAAGATGTTTCTGCAACCAAAGGTTTAAAAGTTAATTTAAGAGAATACTTTGCTCGCGTAAAAGTATTTATAGATTTGCTTACCAATAAGCAACCTAAATTTTACGGAGAAAAAATAGAAATTATTTAATTCTACTTTACTTTTTTAGTGTCTCGAAATTTAAAACCTCAATATTTGTTCGTTCGTTCTTTTCATGTAAAAAATCTAAACAAAAAACACCGTCTTTACACTGGTTGGTTAATTTTGTTTCACCATAGCCCTTAGCATTACTAATTATTTTAGAATTTACCCCTTTAGATACTAAATAATTACGAATAGCATCTGCTCTAGACTGCGATAGGGTGTAATTTGTAGCACTACTTCCCTTACTATTGGTATGCGATTCTATATTCAGTAATACAGTCGGGAAACTTTTTGTTATCGCTATTACTTTATCTAATTCAGAAGCAATTGATGCTGTAACAACACTCGAACTTCTATTAAATTGCAACTTTTTTAATTTCAAAACTGTCTTGCCTTCTTTCTCCTCTACAATGTCATCAGCAGCCAATAAAGGTATATTGATAGTTTGTGTTACCGCTTCTGGTTCTATTAAAAAAGAATTCGAAAAAATTCCATATCCTTTTGTACTTGCAGTTAACGAATAGGCCGCTCTAAACGGAATTTCAAATTGATATTTACCATCCACATCAGACCTTGTTTTTTTAATTAGTTTACCTTCTTTATCTAAAAGCTGAATAATACTATTTTCTATTCCTTTTGATGTATTTGAATTTTCAACAATTCCTTTAATTACCAAGGTTTTAAGTCCAGGTTTTTCGCTCACTTTAAAGCCATAAATATCATCTTGACCTTTACCACCTTCTCGGTTTGATGAAAAATAACCTAAATAACCTTCCGTATTTTTTTTGATGATAAAACCAAAATCGTGCTGAATACTATTAACACCATCCCCTAAATTTACAGGAATACTAAACGTATTATCTGTTTGTATTTTAGAAACATAAATATCCATGTCACCTAAACCATAGAAAATATCAGAAGAAAAATATAAATTACCCTCAAAAATATAGGGTGCGACTTCGTTCCCAGGTGAATTTATTCTAGGTCCTAAATTTACAGGAGCCGACATGATTTGCCC
>JANQTG010000237.1 GCA_030731855.1 Cellulophaga sp.
CACACACTAAATCCACAGGATTAAAATGGGTGGAGTTTTTAAAAATTTCCATTTGCTGATGATCGGTTGTATTTACCTGTGCAGATTCTATAATTTGTAGCGAAATATCTCCGTTTGCATCTTGAATCCAAAAAGGACCACCACCAGGTTCGCCTTCGTTTTTAACCATTCCGCAAATACGAATAGGTCTATTAATTTTGTTTTTTAAGATTTCAACTTGTTTTGTAATATCTAAATTTATAAAATCAGCAGTAAAACGAACATTGAGTTCTGTTTCTAAAAAGTGTTTAATTGCTGAAATTTTTACAGCTTCTAAGGTTGATTTTTCTGCTAAAAGTGATGCATATTCAAAGGCTTTGGCCTCTACTTTTAAGAGTAAGCCCGCCAATATTTTTTTACTATCTGCTATTTTCGGAAGTACTTTGTTGGTCACTACGTTATCAATATTTTTAATAAAAATGATGTCTGCCTGCTGCTCATTTAAATTTTCAATTAAGGCACCGTGACCGCCTGGTCTAAATAGCAAGCTACCATCTGTATTTCTAAACAAGGTATTATCCATATTTACGGCAATGGTATCGGTTTCTGATTTCTGGAAAGAATAACTTACATCAAAAGAAGTCTTCGTTTGTGTTGAAACACGCTCTTTTATGGCATCAAACTCAGTATTAAACATCTCGCCATGTTGCTCAGAAATGGTAAAATGGAGTTTAGCATTTCCGTCAGTGCTTGCATACAAAGCTGCTTCTTTTAAATGCTCTTCAAAAGGAGTTGATGCAAAATCACCATAATTATGAAAAGGCAAAAGCCCTTTTGGATAAAAACCGTAATTTAGGGCATCTTCTGCTAGCATTTCATGAACAAACAAATACAACTCTTCGCCTTCGCTAGCACTTTTACCTTTTATTCGTTTTTGTATCATTTCATAAAAAGGAAGCTGTTTTAATCCGTCAAAAAAAGTTTTTAGATCTTTATCGTTTGTTCTTGTAAAATAGGCTTCTAGACTTTCTTTTTTAGGCTGGTAGACGTCTAAAAAATTAAAAAAAGCTTTGAACATGCGCGATGCTGCTCCTGATGCAGGTACAAATTTCAGCAAATTACTTTTATTCTTTTTAGCCTCAAAAATTTTAATTAACTTTTGTTCTTCGTCATCGTTAAACTTTCGGATTCCATGATCAACAACGGCTGCATTTTTTAAGCTTACAAACGGAATACCTTCTTTAAAGGTCTGTATCTGTTCCAATACTTTTTGTGCTGCTATTCCCTTTTCTTTTAATTGCTGCAAGTCTTTTTCCGAAAATGTATTCATAAATCTAAAAGTTTATCGATATGTGCTATGGCCGTTTTTAGTCTTGTATTCTTGTCTCCTTTTAAAAGTACATAATTTCTGTCATACGTATCTAAAGTGTCTTTAAAATATTGAAACATGCGTTCTCTTTCCGCTGGTTTGTCACGCAAATCGTCTTTTTCCCACGGGACATCAATATACGTCAAAAAGTACAAATCGTAGGTATTTTCTACAGCATATTTTTCTAAAATCGGGTCACAATGTCCAATATAATAGGCTTCGGAATATACCTTTGTTTCAAGCAAATCGGTATCACAAATCAACACTTTATTCGCTTTTTTAGCGAGTTTATTTTCTAAGCGCATTTGACCTTCTGCAATAGGTAACAAATCGTTAGGTTCGCAAGTTTTTCGCTGTTCGTTCCATTTATCTTGCAGATATTCTCTAGCGTATTCTGGTACCCAAACGGAATGGTAATGCCGTGCTAGTTGTTCAGAAAGTGTTGTTTTTCCTGTAGATTCAGGACCAAATAAAACTATTTT
>JANQTG010000238.1 GCA_030731855.1 Cellulophaga sp.
GCATCTAATTCAAAATATTTAGTAAGAAAAAATTGAGCACCGTTAATAACACCTGTGTCGTATCCAAAAAGCAAACCACCTAATGCAGTAATTGATGTTATTAATATTAAGAATCTTTGTTTTTTCATTGTTGTTTTTTATAGTTTTGTATAAAATTTTTAAATTGAAAAGCTCAATAAAACGTTTAGTTGGTTTTTCTTTATAAATTAAACCCTTAAGTTTTTTTATTATTTAATCAATGGCTTGAGCATCTGCTGCTTCAAGTCGTCGTTTTTCTAAATCAGATGTTATCTCACTCATTTTTTTCTTAGTTAGAGGATAAAACAGCATGATGCCTGCTCCAATTACAGCAACAATACCAGGAACCCAACTCATTAACATTTTAATACCAGGAATGGCGCCTGGGATAGTAGTTGCGTCTTGACCATTGTAGTGGAAGGCTCCTAAAATTAATCCAATAATAGCACCTGCAATACCTCCACCAAATTTAGTTGCAGTAGATCCAGCAGAGTAAATAAGTCCTGTAGCTCTTCGGTTATTTTTCCATTCCGAATAATCTGCAACATCACCCAACATTACAAAGGTTAAACTAGAAAAGAAAGCTCCTATGAGTTCTGAAAGTAACCCAATAGTGAAAATTGCAACAACGGCGGTTGAATCGCAGAGTATTAGCAACGATATAACAGCCCCAGAAATAAACAAAGAATAAATAAACATTTTACGTTTTCCGTATTTATTACTTAATGGAGTCATTAAAATCGCACCTACAATAGAAACCAACATTAAGCCGACAAGATAGGATGCCGCCAATAATTGGTTGTGCAAATAATGGGTAAAATAGATAATGACAATACCTTGTTTAATGGCGTTATAAGAACTTGAAAATAAGGCCGTAATAAGTAATACCCACCACGGTCTATTGCCCAGCAAATCCTTAAAATCTTGTTTTAAATTAGTTTCTTGATCTTTTAGAGGTAGCACACGTTCTCTGGTCGAATAGAATGTAACAATCATTAAAAGCGCAAGTACAACTGACATGATACGCATAGAATAACTGTAACCTCTTTTTTGATCAATGATTCTCAGATTTTCAGCAGTTAAATTAGATTCGCCTTCTACTATAAAGGAATACATTTTTCCGGATTCCATATTGAAACTTTTACCAACTGTAGGTTCATCTTTCAAATCAGAATTATTGTTCCATTTAAAAGTGGCGATTCCGTCTTCCGTTTTAACGTTCACATTATTTACATCTCTTGTGGCGGCAATTTCAACTTGATACGTATTAGTCTCCAGTTTTGAAATCTCTATTGAAGGATCTACATTTCCGAAATAGGCAATAAGAAAGAGCAGTGCTCCCTGAACAAGAATCCCTCCTCCAAAAGCACCAACCATTCTGTAAGACCCAATGCTAGTACGTTCTTTATCATCACTCGACATCACTGCCATCAACGCACCATAAGGTATATTATTGGCCGTGTACATAAGCGTAAAAAAGAGGTAAGTGATATAAGCATAGATGATTTTTCCAGAGTTACTAAAGTCTGGGCTAGAAAAGAGTAGCACTAAACTTATAGCTAAAGGAATAGCCGTCCAAAGAATCCATGGTCTAAATTTACCATATTTTGATTTGGTACGATCACCAATAACACCCATTAGTATATCACTAATACCATCACTAAAACGCGCTGTTAAAAACAGCACACCTACGGTTACTGGATCTAAACCAAACACATCGGTATAGAATATAAACAAAAATGTTCCTACTCCTCTCCAGCCAATATTAGCTGCTGCATCTCCTAAACCGTACCCTATTTTTTCCTTAATAGAAACTTTATTGCTCATAATTGTTTATTTATTATTGGACTATTTCTAGTAGACCTTTTGCTAAAATGTTATTAGATGCAGATCCTACCAGTATCTCAAATTGCCCTGGCTCAACGACCCAATTTTCTGTTTTTACATCCCAAAATGCAAAATCTCTTTCTGTTAATGTAAAATGTAAGGTTTTTTTAGCTCCTGCATTTAAGTGTACTTTCTGAAAATCTTTTAACTCCTTTAAAGGGCGTTCCACAGAAGATTCTATATCACGAACATATACTTGGACAATTTCCTGTCCGCCCATCGTTCCTGTGTTCTCAATATCAATTTTAAAACTAAGTGATGCGCCTACTTTGATTGATGATTGTTCCATCTGTAAATTACTGTATTCATAAGATGTGTAAGACAAGCCAAAGCCAAAGTGATAAAGTGGTTCAATAGCTTTACGCTCGTACCAACGGTAACCTACAAATATGCCTTCGTTATATTTTACATCAATTATTGGATCTATAATCTTATGATCTTCTTGCCAACCAGTGTATAACTCTTTATCTTCAGGAATATAACCGTATCCTGGCGAGTCTTTAAACGTTTTCTCTATGGTGATTGGCAACTTAGCAGACGGATTAGTAATACCAGCCACTATTTCAGCAAAAGCTTTAAATCCAATCTGTCCAGGATACCAGCTATAAATTAAGCCTGCAATATCATCGTTCCATTCGGTCATATTCATGCCACTACCAGAACTAACAGCGACAATAGTATTCTTATTTAGTGACGCTATATTTTTGATCTCTTTAGTAACGCTTTCTGGAAAATCAAATGATTTATCCCAGCCTTCAGAATCAAATGTCCCAGCACTATAAATAACATAATCAGCATTTTCAATAGTTTGATTATCGGGCTTTTCTAGATAAGTAACTTTTTCTCCATATAGCTCTTTAAGTGCTGCGAGCATTGTTACATTATCGTAACCTTTAACTTCTGCAGCTCCACCACCACAAGGAATTTTATCTGAGTATTCACCAGTGAGTAAAATTGAAATATCTGCGTTTTTAGGTATTGGTAAAACACCATTGTTTTTAAGAAGGACCATACTCTCACGGGCTGTTTGCAAAGCAACCTCAATGTGATCATCGAAATTTTCAAAATAGCTAGTATCTTTTATGGGACGTTCAAGAAGACCTATGGCTATTTGTGTGGTTAGGATATTAGTTACCATTCTATCGATGTCTGCTTCTTCAACCTTACCTTCTTCCAGAAGTGATTTTGCACTAGAACGCAGAAAGAATTTATCCTTCTTCGTGTAATCAGGATAATCTTCTCTAGGTGCACCAGGCATATCAAGATCAAGTCCAGATTTTATAACTTTTTCGGCGTCCCATACAGACCACCAATCACTCATTACGAGCCATTTAAAACCTAGATCTTCGCGTAAAAGACCTGTTATTACATCTTTACTTTGTCCTGCATACTCGCCATTTACTAAATTATAGGACGTCATAACAGCCATTGCACCTGCATTAACACCTGCTTCAAAAGCTGGCATATAAATTTCACGTAATGCTCTATCTTCAACTATAGAATGAGATGTTCTTCTTTTATATTCTGTATTATTGGCAATAAAATGCTTCAAAGTAGCTATAGTACCTGTTTCTTGCATACCTACTACATAATTTTCTACCATACGTGCAGCCAAATATGGGTCTTCACCAAAATATTCAAAATTTCTACCGTTCTGAGATATTCTGTAAATGTTCATGCCAGGTCCTAACAAAATTGCTATTTCTCCAGCTCTACATTCTTCGCCAATAGATTTTGCATAAATATTTGACAATTCTGTATTCCATGTGCTAGTTAAGGCAATAGGACTAGGAAAGGCTACAGATTTTTCAAGTTGATTAGGAAGCTCAGGTCGAATATTAACGCCTTGTGTGGCGTCGGATAAATACAAGGCTGGTATATTAAATTTTTCGAACCCTTTTGTATAAAACCAGTTATAACCACCTATTATTGAGATTTTCTCATCGATGGTCATTTGATTAAGGATGTCTATAGCTTGCTTTTTTGCATCGTTATATGCAATAGGAGGGTTAAAAGGTTGGAACATGATATCTGTTTTAAATTTTTGATTTAATGGTTTTGCACATGAATAAAGAACTGTACAAATTAGGATGAAATGCGCAATTCTTTTCATGAAAAATAATTTTAAAAAATGTAAATACTGCAATTAAATTTTCAGCATTAAGGTTAAATAATTATAATGTACTCGTTTAATAAGTTACCTTCTATAAGGTTAAATTTCAATTTATTACTATTAAATTTATTTCATTATCTCTTGAATTTCTTTTTCGGTTATTATTGGGTTAGCGCCTTCTTTTGAAGCAACAATAGCTCCTACTGCACAGGCGTAATCAAGTGCGGTAACGGCATTTGCACCATAGAGTAGTTGATGAATTAGTGTGGCAAGAAAAGAGTCGCCAGCTCCTACAGTATCTTTCACTTGTACCTCATAGCCCTTATTATAAACAAACTCATTATTTTGAAATAATACAGCGCCATCAGCCCCCAATGTTACACATATACTCGGTGTTTGGGTTTCTTTGGAAAAAAAACGAATACTTTCTTCTATAGACAGCTTCTTACCATTCATAGCTAAGGATAGTTCAAAAATTTCATCATCATTAAACTTTATAAAATCAGCTTGTTTCATAAGTGTAGTAAGCGTATTCAACTCATAATGTGGAGGACGAAGATTAACATCAAAAACTTTAAAAGGAGAAGTTTTGAGTAAAGCAAACAACGTTTCTCTTGAAGTTTGCTGACGAGAAACTAAACTACCATATATAAAAGCATTTGCAGATTTAACAGTAGCTATGTCTTTTTCCAAAAGTTGAATATCGTCCCACGCACAAGGCATTTTTATTTCATACGATGCAGATCCTGCTTCATTCAGCGTTACTAATACTTCACTTGTTGCGTAATTTTGGCTAACTTGCAGATGGTCTGTTGTTGCATTATACGTTTTCATTTGTTCAACAATACTTTTACCAGCGGCATCATTTCCAATACTGCTAATTACCTTGGTTGAGCAACCGTAACTTTGCATTCTTAGTGCCAAATTAAGTGGTGCGCCACCTAATTTTTTACCTGTAGGCAGCATATCCCAAAGCACTTCACCGTAACATACAATCTGTTTCATAATTAGTTTAATTTAGCATTCATTTTTACAATGCTATTTTTTTTGTAATACATATTTCTTATACAATTTTAGACGCTAAATCATCTCCAACATATACTTTTTAATGTTGGCATCTTTATAGATTTTCTGAGCAGTTATGGCATACAACTTAGTAAATCGCTCATTTTCAATAAGATTACCAAAAATAGATTCTTGTTTTATAAAAGCTAACGGATCGGTCTCGGTCTGTTTTGCCGCTTGATGAAGTTCGCTACTCATAGCATCAACAATTTCAATGGGGTGCCCGTGTCTATCAATGCTTTTATCGCTATAATAACACCACGCAGCAATTACCAATGTTGCAAATTTGATACTTCCTCCTGTTGCTAAATTCTCATGTATTGTAGCAATTAAAAATTTGGGTAATTTGGCGGAGCTTTCCATACAAATTCGCCCAACACTGTCTTTAATATTCGGATTGCCAAAACGTTCCAGCAAACTATCTTTGTAGTCTTCCAAATTAATGCCTTTAATGTCTCCTAAAATAGGTGTGGCTTCTTTATCCATAAAGGCACGTAAATAAGTGGTAAAGGTTTCATCTTCTATACATGCATTTATAGTGGGATGTCCATGAATGACTCCCAAAAGCCCAAAGACTGAATGACCAGCATTAAGCAGTCGCAGTTTCATTTTTTCATAAGGTCCAACATCGGGTACAAATTGCACCCCTACTTTTTCGAACTCAGGCCTGCCATTTGAAAATTTATCTTCTACTACCCATTGTATATAAGGTTCGCAGGTTACAGGCCACTCATCTTTTACTCCATAAGTTTGTTCAAGAATTTCGATATCGGCTTTTGTTGTTACTGGTGTAATACGATCTACCATACTATTAGGGAAGCAGACTTCTTTAGCTATCCATTCAGCCAAATCTGCATCTTGAGCATTGGCAAAGGTAAGTAGCATCTTACGTGCCATATCGCCATTGTGTTCAATATTGTCGCAAATCAAAATGGTAAAAGCAGGCAGTCCTGCATCGCGACGTCTTTTTAAGGCTGCGGTTAAAAACCCATAAACCGTTTTAGGGTCTTGCGGAATTTGCAGTTCGTGTTGTATATCTGGGTTATCAAAATTAAAATCTCCTGTTGTAGCGTTAAAATTATAACCTCCTTCGGTAATTGTAAGCGAAACAATTTTAGTATCGGCATTTGCCATACGGGCAATTACAGCTTCTGGGTGAGTCGTTCCCATTTCAAAATCTATTATCGACCCGATAACTTCGGGTTCAATTTTTCCATCTGGATGTTTGACCATTAGTGTATACAGATGGTCTTGTTTTTTGAAAATGTCATGTAAATTGCTATCTGCTTCACGTAAACCTATGCCACAAATGCCCCAGTGCGAAGCTTCACCTAGTTGTCGCAGTTGATGAAGGTAATAAGCTTGATGTGCTCTATGAAAACCGCCAACACCAATATGAACCATGCCAATTTTATTGTCCGAACGGTTATAGGTTGGCACGGGAACACCGTTTCCTATTTCTGATAAATTTTCTTGATTAAGTTGTATAGGAGTTTTCATAATTATGCTACTGTATTAGATTTCCGGCTATTCATTTTTAGTATGGTATGAGTTTTACTTTGTATCAAAATATTTTGATACACAACTCTTTAGAATTATGCAATCGATATTTTAGCAGTTTAGTTTTTTAAAACAATGGTTTGAATAGCATGCGGTTTTGTTTTTAACATAGCGGTTCTTGATTGCATGGTTATACTGTAATCTATGTCTTTATCACTATCGTTCATAACGATTATAACAATGCTGCCATCTATGTTTTTAAACCCTGTGGTTAGCAGAGAATTAACACTTGAAACACTTACAATACGCTTTGCTCCAGGACGTATAAATTTTGAGAAATGACCTATATAGTAATATGAGTTTGTAAAAGTTAATTGACCTGTTTCAGTATTTCCATGGACTGGGGAGAAGCAAAAATTACCAACGTGGTTTGGCCCACCTGTTTGGTCTAAAAGGATATTCCAATCGGTCCAGGCCACTGTTCCGTTATTAAAATCGTTAATCATGGATTTCCCATAGCGCTCCGCTAATTTTGGGTCGTCATTTTCTATTCTTTTTAAATCGTATTTCTCATTGCACCCTTCAGTAAAAATCAAGTTTTTATCTGGATACGTTTCTTTAACACGTTTTACGGCATCAAACATCGGGATACCGTCTTTCCAATCTTCATACCAATGGAAACCCGTGCCCCAAACATACTTTGCTGCTTCCGGGTCATTTAAAATCGTGCTTGCTCTTTGGAATAATAAATCGCGGTTATGATCCCACACAATAATATTTTTATCTCCCAAACCTTCTTTTTCTAAAGTTGGTCCTAAATTATTTTTTACAAAATCTCGTTCTTCTTCAGCAGTATAAATACAAGATTCCCAACGCTGAACTGCCATCGGTTCATTTTGAATGGTTAATCCCCAAATAGGAACTCCTTCGGCTTCATAGGCTTTAATAAACTTAGCATAGTAATTGGCCCAAGATTGATAAAATTCTGGCTTTAGTTTGCCACCTTGAAGCATATTATTATTGGTTTTCATAAATGCGGGTGGGCTCCATGGGCTAGCGTACATGGTTAGTTTTCCTCCTGCCGCTTCAATTGCTTTTTTGGTAAATGGAAGTCTATATTTTCTATCATGATCGATGTTGAAGGTTTTTAATTCTGAATCGCCTTCTTCAGCATAAGTATAGCTTGCTGTTGAAAAATCGCAACTATGAATAGTAGTACGCCCTAAAGAATAGCCAATACCTTTTTCTTGATTATAATACGCTTCTAAAAACTTAGCTTGATTCTCTTTTGTAAGTTTGAAAAATGTTTCGGCAGCGGCATCGGTTAAAGCACCTCCAATACCTAGAAATGTTTGAAATTCTTTTGAAGAGTCTACATTAATAGCCGCATCTGTTTCTATAGGTTGTTTGAAGTCTTCAAACTTTAACGTTCCAGTTTCAGAAAGTTTTAAGGAAGTATGATGAGCCGTAGTATATACTTTACTACTTATAGAATCCATATTAATCGATTTTTCCTTTGATAGGTTTTTTATAATAGGATTATCCGTTTTGTGCGATTTACATGAATATATAAATACGACTAGTGTTAAAATTTTTAATAAAGGGTATCTCATAAACTATACGTTTTAAGTATCTAAATGATGGTGATATATTATTTAAAGACAATTTAAAGCTTGTAAATTAAATATCTAAAACATGGAAATGTACAAGGTCACCAATCATTAATTATTCTTGGTTAAAATTAGTATTTTAACAAAAGGATGAATAATACAAATGGAGCATACAATGATAGAATTGTTGTTTTAATTCATTATTTTAACGTTGCGTGAAGGTTACGCTATCAATTGGATCAAAATTGTCCAATTCAAATTTTCCCTTAAAATACTTTTTTCGGATAGTATGTCAAATATTTACTATTTATAAAGGATATTAATCTTTCTATAGAATATTATAATCAAAATATCAATCAATGCTAAAACTTTATATACTAAAAATAGACCACAATGCTACTTATCAATATTTAACATGGAAAAGTAGGTAAGTCCATGATCTTTTAAGATTAATTTATTCTGTTCACAAAACACCCTAATTAATTAAATTTAAAATTGTTTCCGGTCTTTCTTTTGACCCTAGTATTTCGATTCTTCTATTAGCACTATTCCAAAATATTTCAGAAATAGAAATGTTAGAGGTAATAGTGTACACTTTCTTGTAATGTGTAATTCTGTAAATAATGTTGTAAGTGCCATCAGACTTTATTCTTCTGTTGTCTAATGTTGTTTTTACATTCGCCATAATTGAAAATGTTATGGTCAAGTTGTGCAAAATATGTGCAAAAAAA
>JANQTG010000239.1:0-22421 GCA_030731855.1 Cellulophaga sp.
CGTTTCTGCTTATATTCCAACCAACGTAATTTCGATTACTGATGGTCAGATTTTCTTAGAACAAGATTTATTCAACCAAGGGGTACGTCCTGCAATTAACGTGGGTATTTCGGTATCTCGTGTGGGTGGTAACGCTCAGATTAAATCGATGAAAAAAGTAGCTGGTACCTTAAAATTAGATCAGGCACAATTCCGTGAATTAGAAGCGTTTGCGAAGTTTGGTTCAGATTTAGATGCAGCGACATTAAACGTAATTGAAAAAGGACGCAGAAACGTTGAAATTTTAAAACAAGCACAAAACGATCCGTTTACGGTGGAAGATCAAGTAGCGATTATTTATGCAGGTTCTAAAAACTTATTAAGAAACGTTCCTGTAGATAAAGTAAAAGAATTTGAGAAAGATTATATCGAATTCCTGAACGCTAAACACAGACCTATTTTAAACGATTTAAAAGCAGGTAAATTAACCGATGAAGTTATTGATGTATTAACCTCAGTTTGTAAAGATTTATCAGCGAAATATATAAAATAGTACTAAGTAATAAGTATTAAGTACAAAGAGGTAAAGATGTTATCTTAATACTTTGTACTTAATACTAAATACTCACAATAAATGGCCAATTTAAAAGAAATTCGTAATAGAATAACATCGGTATCTTCAACGATGCAGATTACCAGTGCTATGAAAATGGTATCTGCTGCAAAGTTAAAGAAAGCGCAAGATGCTATTACAGCAATGCGACCTTATTCTGATAAGCTTACTGAGCTTTTACAAGGTTTGAGCGCAAGTTTAGAAGGAGACGCAGGTAGTCAATTTGCAGAAAATCGTGAGGTAAACAAAGTGTTATTAGTAGCTATTACCTCAAACAGAGGTTTATGTGGCGCTTTTAATACAAACATTATTAAGCAAACTACAAGTCTAGTAAATAACAACTATGCCGGAAAGCAAGTTGAGATTATGGCGATTGGCAAAAAAGCCAATGATATTTTAAAGAAAAAATATACTGTAATTAAAAATCATAGTACCGTTTATGATGATTTAAATTTTGATAATGTTGCAAGTATTGCAGAGGAATTAATGGAATTATTTACCACTGGTACTTATGACAGAATAGATATTATTTACAATAGTTTTAAAAACGCTGCTACACAGATTGTAATGACAGAGCAGTTTTTACCAATTAAGCCAATAGCCGGAGAAGTAAAAATAAATACGGAGTATGTTTATGAACCTACTAAATTAGAGATTGTAGAACAACTAATTCCTAAATCCTTAAAAACACAATTATACAAAGGTATTCGTGATTCATTTGCTAGTGAACATGGCGCTCGTATGACAGCCATGCATAAAGCTACCGATAATGCAACCGAATTACGTAATCAATTAAAATTAACATACAACAAAGCAAGGCAAGCCGCAATTACTAATGAAATATTAGAAATTGTTGGAGGAGCGGAAGCTTTGAGTAATTAGTAACTAGTAGTAGTTAGTTGAAGCAAAATCAAAGTTTTGAGCAATCAAGCTATCTTTTTTTTAAAAAATTTATAAACCCTGCTTTTAGCAGGGTTTTTTAGTTTAGAAATAATTAGAAGAATCATGTAACATTATTGTAAAAATGTATCTAAAAGGAAAATCAATTAAAATAACATTCCTATGAAAACATTTAAAATTCTATTTACAATTGTTCTATTCAGTTCTTTTATGACTTTAAATGCCCAGCAAGCTGCTTTTAAAGTAGAGGTTATCGGAAAAGGCGAACCTGTATTATTATTTCCAGGATTTACTTGTACAGGGGAGGTTTGGAGCAATATCGTAGCCGAACTTTCAAAGACAAAAGAATGCCATATTTTTATCTTTGCTGGTTTTGGTGACGTTCCTGCAATTGAAAAGCCTTGGTTGCCAAAAATTAAAGAAAGTGTAGTTACTTACATTTCAGCCAATAAACTAGACAAACCAACACTTATTGGTCATAGTTTAGGGGGTACCTTAGCCCTTTGGATGGCTTCGGAAAATGATGTTTACGATAAAATTATTGTTATAGATGGATTACCTTCCACAGGAGCCTTGATGATGCCTAACTTCAACAGCGAATATATTGTTTACGATAATCCATACAATACGCAATTACTAAATATGGACGATATAAGCTTTGAAAAAATGGCAGTACAAATGGCAGTAGGAATGACTTTAAATACCTCAAAAAGAGAGCTAATTAAAAATTGGATACTAAAAACTGATAGGGAAACCTACGTTTATGGCTATACCGATTTGCTTAAGCTCGATTTAAGAACTGCTGTAGCAAATATTAAAGCACCAGTTACTATTTTAGGGGCGACTGAACCTTACGGCTTAGAAACAGTCAAAAAAACCTTTCAAGAGCAATATCAAAAGTTAGAAGATTATACGATAAAGTTTGCTGATGAATCCGCACATTTTATCATGTTTGATAAGCCTGATTGGCTCTTAAACGAAATTAAAAGTGTATTTGAATAAAAGATGAAGCACTTAGAAATACTTTTTAAAGAAGTTTATCGGTCGAACTATCCGAAAGTTTTTCGTTTATGTTTAGGATACGCCAGGGGTGATGAAATGTTGGCAAGTGATCTTTGCCAAGAGGTTTTCATTAAAGTGTGGGAAAATTTAGCATCGTTCAGAAAAGATGCAGCGATTGCCACATGGATTTATAGAATAACGGTAAATACGTGTTTGATTTACTTTAGGAATAAGAAAAGAAATCCAACATCAAATAATACAAATACTATTCAAGATAATTCTGATGAAAATTTACATCAAACAAAAGAAAAAAATATAGATAGCCTTTATGCTTGTATCGATAAATTATCAAAAGACAATAAGAGTATTATTTTATTAGAATTAGAAGGCATCCCTCAAAAAGAAATAGCAGCGATTATGGGTATAAATCATGAAGCTATACGGGTTAGAATCCATAGAATTAAAAATGAATTAACTAAATGTGTAAAAAATGACATCATTTGAAGAAATAAAATCACAGTGGACTCATCAAAAAGTTGTTGAAATTCCAGACCAGGGACATAAAATTATTATCGAAAAAGTCAATGCCATTAAAAACAAACAAAAGTATACTAATATCATTTTATTGATTACGATACTAGTGCTAGTTGTTTTTTTCGTGTACATAGCCGCTTACAATTATAGAACTGTTGCTTTGGCATTACTTTTAATGATGGGTTCTTTAGGAGTTAGAATTGGCTTAGAGCTACAAAGTATTAAAAAACTTAAACAGTTAAACGTAAATATTTCGGCAACTAATTTTAAACAAACTATAATTAAGTATTATAAAAATAGAGTGCGTGTTCATATGATTTATACGCCAATAATACTGCTTCTTTATAGTCTTGGTTTTATTATCATGTTGCCATATTTTAAGGAAAGCTTATCAAACGGTTTTTACAATTATATTGTTATTTCATCGGTCGTTATTTTAATCGTTTTAAGTTTATTTATATACAAACAAATAATAAAAGAACTCAATGCATTAAAAGAGTTAAAAGACAACGATTAAAATTTATAAGAAGTAACTTTTTTGGTACATTTTTTAAACCTCGGTATCAACGAGGTTTTTTTATTTCATTAATTATCTCTTTGGTTTTTTTTAACATGCTAGCATCGCAGGATCAATTTTTCTGAACCAAATAAAGGTTTTATCATCCTTTGGCACTACTTTTGAATTCATACAAGTATAACACATAAAAATATCCATCATGAAAACATCCTTATATATTGCCATTTTATCTTTGTTAGGTTTAGGAAGTTGTGCTTCCCAGAAGAAAATGCAAACAAAACCGCCTTTTACCATTGAAGCTGCTTCATTTCAAAAATGGACGGGTGGTAAAGAAGAAAGTGGTTCAGGAATTGAAGTGAATATTCCTGTTAGCGCATTCACAAAAGAAAATATTAGGTTTAAAGAAATATATTTTAGAGGAAAAATAGGCGAAGCATCCAATGAAACATTGGAAAACAAACAATATGTAACGGCTAAATTTATAAATTCAAAGTTTATAAAACCCGATATTATTATGCACGCAGACCCCAGAAAAGAAGTGGGTAACCAACCGCCAATGCCTCAAAAAGAGGAAAAAATTGAATTTCCGTTTGCCTTAGCAGATGACGAAGCCGTAGTTTCCTATACTGATAACAACAGTGAAAAAGTAAAATATACTAAGATATCTGGCATCAAAGAAAAACAAGCTTTAATTTATCCGAGCAAAGAACAAAACTAACTTTGTTCACAGCCTTATAATACCTACTTTTATGGCTTAATTTTTCGGCGGTTGAATCCATTAAAAAAACTTTTTAAGCAAACCTTTGTTTACGGTCTAGCGACCGTATTGCCTAGAATGTTATCTTTTATATTGGTACCTATTTATACAAAGGTGATGCCTAACCCTGCCTTGTATGGTGAAGTTTCCGTAATTTTTGCTTGGTTTGCTATCTTTAATGTCTTCTTGGCTTACGGCATGGAAACCGCTTTTTTTAGGTTTTTCTATAAAGCCGATGATAAAGATAAGGTTATTTCTACCTCCCTAATTTCTATTATAGCCACTACATTCTTGTTTTTTGCTTTTGCTTTAGTATTTCAAAACTCCCCAGCTTCTTGGAGCGGCATCGATATAAAATACATTGAATATGCCATTTATATTTTGGCTTTAGACGCTTTGGTTATTATTCCCTTTTCATGGTTACGTGCCACAGATAAATCGATGCGCTACGCCATTATAAAAATTACGAACGTAAGTATTAATTTAGGCTTGAATGTTTTCTTGTTAATATATCTTCCGGAGATAGTTTCAAACAACCCAGAAGGTGCTTTTAAAGCAATTTACAAGCCAGATTTTCAAATTTCATACATATTTATATCAAACTTAATTGCAAGCGGTGTTACGCTTATATTAATGTTAGAGCTTTACTTTAAAAACAACTATGTTTTTGATGTTGCGCTCTGGAAAAAAATGATGAAATATGCTTGGCCAGTTTTAATTGCGGGTATCGCATTTACCATCAACGAAGTTTTTGATCGTATTTTATTAGAGCGACTTTTACCAGAAGATATTGCAGTATCGGAAATTGGTAAGTACGCCGCATGTTACAAGCTGGCGGTTTTTATGACGCTGTTTGCTACAGGGTTTAGGTTGGGTATTGAACCCTTTTTCTTTAGTCATTCTAATTCTAAAAATCCTCAAAAGGCCTATGCTGAAATCACTAACTATTTTGTTATTTTAGGAAGTGTAATTTTACTTAGTGTTATTGTATTTGCCGATGTTTTAAAAATAGTAATTATAAAAAACGAATCCTATTGGGAAGCTATGCCAGTTGTTCCGATTTTAATACTGGCAAGTTTTTTTCTTGGTATTTATCATAACCTTTCCGTGTGGTATAAAGTAACCGATAAAACTCGCTATGGCGCCTTAATTTCGGTTGTTGGTGCCATAATAACACTAGTTATAAATTATTTTGGTATTCCACTTTTTGGTTATATTGCCTCGGCAGTTGCTACTTTATTGGCGTACGGTACTATGATGTTTTTGTCGTATTACTTAGGTAAAAAGAATTATCCGATACCTTATAATTTAAGAAAAATAGGGTTTTATTTAGCTATATCTATCGTGTTTTCTATACTTTCGTTTTACGTTTTTGATCGAAATTTAATTGCTGGGAGTATTTTATTAGCACTATTTATGGGAATTCTTTATAAGTTAGAAAACGAAAAACTAAGAGCGCTTTTTTTAAAGAAATAATATCATATTAAATTTTTTAGTAATGCAGATTAACATCATCAATACATCAACTCACGAACTTCCAAATTATGAAACAGGTGCATCCGCGGGAATGGATCTTCGTGCCAATATTTCGGAAGCAATAACTCTAAAACCTTTAGAACGCGGTATTATAAAAACAGGTTTGTTTATAGAATTACCCATTGGGTTTGAGGCGCAAGTAAGGCCAAGAAGTGGTTTAGCAGCTAAAAAAGGAATTACCGTTTTAAATGCTCCTGGCACTATTGATGCGGATTATCGTGGAGAAATTGGGGTGATATTAGTCAACCTTTCTAATGAAGCTTTTACTATTGAAAATGGAGAAAGAATTGCCCAATTAGTGATTGCAAAACATGAACGAGCTGAATGGACTTTAGTAGAACAACTATCTGAAACTAAAAGAGGCGAAGGTGGTTTTGGAAGCACCGGAGTAAAATAGATATATAGATTCAAGACAAAAACTAATTGTAGCTAATAACTTGAGTAATTCCATAATACGTCTTGCACACTATGCGTTAAGTACTTAGCGCATAAGTGCCTTTTCAAACGCTCTACACGCATGCTCATAACCAATGTTATAAGCTTTTAGCATGCCTTTACGATCCAAGATTCCTATATTTTCAAGTTCAACAGGAGAAACAAGTATATCACAATCTCTTAATTTATTTTTTGCAGAAGCGTAAATCATTAAACCAGTAACACGACCCGTTAATTGAAAGGAATTTTTTAAATCCTTTTGCTCAAGATCTTTAGTGATAGATACATTACAACCAATAATATAGTCAGAAACGTTTGCTAAAGGTTCAGATGGAAAATTATTCATTACACCACCATCAGCAAACAAATTACCATGTAATTCTACAGGGCTAAAAACAGGTGGTAGAGCCGCAGAAGCTAAAAGCGGTCGTATGAGTTCTCCAGAAGAAAAAAATTCTTCTTCGCCTTTTTGTAAATTGGTAGCGACCACAAATAATTTTTTCTCTAGTGCTTCGAATGAATCCTCAGGAAAGTATTGTTTAAATATATCGATATATCTATCGGTATCAATAAAACCAGATTTTAAGATCGTTAAAAAGTTATATTTAAAAAGAGGTGTTTCTTTAAAAAAACGCATCATGTCTTCCATAGAATTCCCATTCGCATATAAAGCGCCAATTAAGGCACCAACACTACTGCCAGAAACCGTTTTGGCTTCAATATTGAACTCTTTCATGGCTTGTAGCAAACCAATATGTGCCATACCACGTACACCACCACCGGATAATACCAAGCCTATATTTTTAGAAGTCTTTAAGTTTTTGTTCATTTTATACTATCAAAGTACAGCAAATGTAACAGCTTATTTGTTAAAACATAAAAGATTAACCAGTTACTTTAAATTTATGAAACAAACTATGTGGTGTGTTTAGCAGTATTCTTAAATTATAAATTTAATTTTTGTGCTTTTTGTCGATACTTATTGTGTATTTGTACTGCTTGTAATACTCGTTATTGTTCAGAATCGAATCAGTTTAAAACTAAGTAGTTGGTTTTAGTATTTTTATTTTTTTGTATCTGTAAGTAAAAAATTTATCTTCGACCAAACCCGAAATGTGTTTTTATCGTAGATTTACCGTAGAACAGTTATATGAATTCTAGCCACCCAGCTAAAACAGCGATTTTAATTTTTGCCAATTCCGCCGAGGAAGATGTAAAGCATAAACCTATCCCTAAAGGAAAGAAGCTTTTTGATGCACTCACAAAAACGACTTTAAAAACGGTTGAGACTGCGGGGTTACCATATTTTCATTTTACAGAAAAACAACAAATTGGTGCTACTTTTGGGGAACGCTACAGCAATGCTATTCAAGCTATTTTTAATAAAGGTTTTGATAAAGTTATTACTATTGGTAACGATAGTCCTAAACTAAAAGCACATCATATTAATGAAGCAGTTAAGCAATTAGAAACGAATAAAGTAGTTCTTGGGCCGTCTTTAGATGGTGGATTTTATTTATTAGCAATCCAAAAGGCGAATTTTAATAAGGAGCAATTTTTTCATTTACCTTGGCAAACGAATAGTATTAAAAAAACGCTTTTAGCATTAATAGTAACAAATAATAACTCAAAAGTTTCTTTTCTTCCTTACTTATCAGATATAGATTCGGTAGAAGACATTCATTATATTTTTAATTTTTCTTTTATACTTCCAAAGCAATTGAGACTGCTTTTTCTAGAAATTATAAAAGAATTTAAAATAGTAATTAATTATTATTCTTTATTTTTTTCTTCTCTAAAGCGTTCTATTTACTTCAATAAAGGTTCTCCTATTTTTTAAATGTGTTAGGCTAAAACATCAAAAATACAGATGTTAAACAAATCATTTAATTAATATATTTCAGAACTAATAATGAACTATTTATGTACAGTAGTGGCTATTTGCTTTTCAGCAATTGGCCTCTCACAACAAACCATTTCTGGTACGGTTACCGATGCCGAAAACCAGCCTTTAACCTATGTAAACGTAGTTTTAAAAGGCACTAACATAGGTACAACAACCAATGAAAACGGAAACTTTGAAATAGAAATTCAGAGTAATAATGGCATTTTAATTTTTTCAGCAATCGGGTTTCAATCGCAGGAAATCGGCATTAACAATACTCGTGCAATCAAAGTAATTCTTAAAGAAAGCTCCGAAGAACTTGGAGAAATTGTTATTACCGCATTAGGCTTAAAACGAGAAACCAAAGAGTTGGGTTATGTGGTGCAAAGTATCAATGCCAAAGAAGTTGCCGATGTAAAAGCAGTTAATTTTTTAGATAATTTAGCGGGTAAATTAGCAGGTGTAACCATTACACAAGGTGCAACCGGCGTTGGCTCTACTTCAAAAATCACCATTCGTGGCGAAGCCTCGTTCTCAAATAACAATCCTCTTTTTGTGGTGGATGGTGTACCCATAAATAACAATTCTGTTTTTAATTTTACCAACGAGGCTGCTGCTGGTTTTCAAGAAATAGATTTTGGAAATGGCGCTATGGAAGTTAATCCAGACGATATCGCCGAAGTTTCGGTGTTAAAAGGGCCAAGTGCAGCAGCACTCTACGGCACAAGAGCATCAAACGGAGTAATCGTCATTGAAACTAAAAATGGCTCGAATACCAAGGGTTTAGGTATTAGTTATAATACCAGTTTTTTTGTGGATACTGCTTTTCAATTGCCCGATTTTCAGAACGAATTTGGACAAGGAAACTCAGGTCAGTTTGCTTTTGTTGATGGCCTAGGAGGCGGAACTAATGATAATATATCTTTCAGTTGGGGTCCGCGGTTAAATCAAGGTACTTTAATTCCTCAGTTTGATAGTCCTGTTACCTTGCCAAATGGCACCGTTGTTCGTGGTGCAGACACTGCTTTGTATAGTGGTTTACCCATTTCGCCAACTCCTTTTGTGTCGCATCCTGATAATTTAAAAGACCTTTATAATACGGGTACAACTACTATAAATAATATCGCTATTTCTTCGGGTTTTGATAAAGGAAATTATCGCTTATCATTTACCGATTTGCGTAGCGAATCTATAATACCTGGTGTAAATTTAGACCGCCAAACCATCAGTGGTAGGTTAGGTTTTACACCGACGGATAAATTAAAGATCAATGCCGCTTTTAATTATGTAAATTCTCAAAGTGATAATCGCCCAAGCAGTGGTTATGGTTCTGAAAATGTTAATTATGCCTTAGTAGGTTGGGGCCCACGTTCTGCGGATATTAATAGTTTAAGAAACTATTGGCAGCCGGGTTTAGAAGGTTTACAACAGTTTTCTTTTAACTATACTTTTTTTGACAACCCATTTTTTACGCTCCTTGAAAACAGAAATTCATTTAATAGAGATCGTGTTTTTGGTAACGTATCGGCAATTTATCAAATAACCGAAAATTTATCTGCAAGCATAAGAACAGGAATGGATTATTCTAGTGAACTACGCCAAATGCGTCGAAATTTTAGTTCAAACAGATTTACAAATGGTGCATATGCAGAGCACGATGTTTTTTATAGAGAAATAAATACTGATTTTTTATTAAACTATAACAATGTTTTTAACGATTTTAAGCTTGATGTTTCCCTTGGTGGAAACCGATTAGATCAAAAAGCTTTTACGGGGCAATCACAGACCACTAGCTTGGCGCAACCAGGAATATTTAGACTGTCAAATGCTGCTTCGCCTATTGAAGTTTTTGAGTTTGAGTCGAACAAGCGAATCAATAGTTTTTATGGGATAGCGAAATTTGGGTATAAAAACTTTTTATATTTAGATGTAACTGGCAGAAACGATTGGTCAAGCGCTTTAGCAACGCCTTTTTCTGTGGACAACACGTCCTTCTTTTACCCATCAGTTTCGTCAAGTTTTATTCTTTCAGAAGTGGTAGAACTTCCGAGTACCATTTCTTTTGCAAAAATTAGAGCCAGTTGGGCGCAGGTAGGTAATGATACCAATCCGTATCAAACCACAGGCGCTTTTGTGGCGCAAACACCTTTTAATGGGCAGCCTACATTTAGCAATCAAAATACCATTGCCAACCCTAATTTAAGACCAGAAAGTACCTCGTCTTTTGAAATTGGTGCCGATATACGATTTTTTGGCGATCAATTGCGTTTTGATATTTCGTATTATAATGCCTTAACGAGCGATCAAATTATTTCATTACCTATTGGCATATCTTCCGGATTTACGCAACAGGTGGTGAATGGTGGAAAAGTACGTTCTAAAGGTGTAGAAATTATTGCGGGTATTTCGCCTATCATTTCAAATAAAGTTAGATGGAACAGCACTTTAAATTTTAGCACCAATAGGGTTACTGTCGAAGACTTACCACAAGATGGAGGGCGACTAACGCTAGCGTTTTCTAGAATTTATGATAGCCAAAACCAAACGGTATTTTTACAAGTAGAAGAAGGTGGTCGAGTAGGCGATTTGTACGGAACAGGTTATCAAAAAAATGAAAATGGCGATTTTATTTTAACCAGTGAAGGGCGCTATATTCCTGATAATAATTTACAGAAATTAGGAAATTATAATCCTGACTTTACACTTGGTTTCAACAATCAATTCAACTATAAAAATTGGGATTTGAGTTTCTTATTCGATTGGCAGCAAGGCGGTATTATCGTTTCTAGAACCAGAGCCTTAGGGAATGTTGGAGGACAATTAGCAGAAACTGCTTTTAGACCCGAAGCAGGTATTATACCGAACGGTGTGGTTAATGTAGGAACCGTCGAAAATCCTGTTTTTGAAAAAAATACAGTTGCCGTAAGTGCCGAAAGTTTTTACCGGCAGTTTTTTGATCGTAACCACGAAGAAAATAACACCTATGACGCTTCATTTTTAAAATTGAGACAATTTGCCGTTGGGTACACCTTTGATGATTTAAAAGTTTTCAACCGGAATGCGAGTTTAAATCTTTCTGTAATCGGTAGAAACCTGTTTGCGATCACCGAAAATCCACATTTTGATCCAGAACAATTATCTGTTCAAGGGCAAGGTTTTGTGAGTGGCGTAGAAGATATGTCGTACGCCACTACGCGTAGTGTTGGATTTAAAGCCGGATTTAATTTTTAAGAAATAGCACCATGAATTACAAATATATAAATACAAAAACAGCATTTTTAGGTCTTTTTATAGGCTTGATGCTTTTGTCGTGTACTAAAGATTTTGAAGAAATCAATACCAATCCAAATGCTCCTGTAAGTATACAACCCAGTTTATTACTGCGCCAAGTGATTTATGATTATGGCGAACAAATGTCTTATGAAGGTTTTACAGCCGGTAATTTATTGGGACAATATACAACGGCTCTAGATTTTAATCTTTTTGATCGACACGACCTTAAATCACCCCAATTAGGAGGCAATCCGTGGCCTATTTTTTACAAAAATCTACGCGATAATGAGATCATTTTAAACCTAGCTCGTGAAAACCAAACTTTTGCGGTTTATGAAGGTCCTTCTTTAATTTTAAAAGGCTACATGACGGCAGCATTAACCGATTTATTTGGCGATGTTCCCTATTCCGAAGCTTTTAAAGGTCAAAATGTTGTAGTTACTCCTAAATATGACAATCAAGAGGAAATTTATTTAGGTGACGACGGAATTTTAGCCAATCTAGATAAAGGTATTTTAGCGATTGAACAATACACGGGTACTATTGAATTAGAAGGCGATATACTTTTTGAAGGCGATTTAGCAAGCTGGTTGCGATTTGCGAACAGCTTAAAGATTAAAGCCTTAATACGAATTTCTAGTAAGCTTGATGTATCAAATCAACTTCAAGAAATTGTTGATTCTGGCAACTTTATCCAGGAAAATGCGCAAAATGCTGTTTTCGACTTTACGGATGGAGAGCCTAACAATTTTCGACTAGCGCGCTTACGAATTGGTGACTTTAATAATTTTGTTTTGTCTGAAACCATGGAGGAAATTTTACAAGGTTTAAATGATCCTAGAATTAATACCTTATTTCGACCCTTTGGGAATAGTACATCTTTAAGTTATAACGGACTCTTAAACGGTATAGATGCTTCTCAAACGTCCATTTCCTTGGCAGATTATTCGCTTTTAGGAACTATTTTTAGAGAGAACACAGGCCAGATCGATGCTAATTTTATGACCAGTATGGAAACCCACTTTCTCTTAGCAGAAGCCGCAGAAAAAGGCTTTATAACGGCCGATGCTAAATCGCTCTATGAAAAAGGAATTACAGATGCTTTTGAATATTGGAATACGGCCTTACCCGTAGATTATTTAGCGACTATAGCATCTTATGACGCATCAGGTACAACAGCCGTACAACAAATTATCACTCAAAAATGGATTGCCAATATGATTAACGGTTATGAAGGTTGGATAGAGTACCGAAGAACAGGATTTCCTGAGTTAAAAATTATATCTGCCAGCTTAAACAATAATTTAATTCCAGTTCGTATGCCTTATCCAGCAGAGGAAGAAGCTTTAAATTCAGCAAATTACGCGAAAGCAGCAACCGAAACGGAGGGTAATAGTATTAATGTTGAAGTTTGGTGGAATGCCCCCTAACCCCCAAAGGGGGAATTTAATGTACCAATGTAATAATGTACCAATTGGTTAATTTGAAAATTTTCTAATTTGAAAGATGAATAAATGATACAATGCTCAGCCATACTGTTAGAAGCTATCCCGCTTAGTCTGAGAGTAGTCGAAGTTTTGGGTGTCTGGGGTCTTATTCCCCCTTTGGGGGTTGGGGGGCTTTGGCTTTTATGGGCTTTAATAATAGTATCGAGTTTAGTGTTATTTTTAATATCACCTTACGCTAAAAATACCAAGCAGTTCTTTAAAGCGGAACATAAACAAAAAGCACCCAATACGTTTATGTTGATGGGTAGCTTGGTTATTTCTTGGATTTTTGCCAAAAGCATAACTAATGCGGCTAATTTAGGATTAGAATTTGGTATTGTTGGCGGCGTAGCGTATGCTGCGTACTATTTATCTTTTGCTGTTGCCGGAATTATCATTTACAAAATGCGGACTCAAGGAAAATTCACGAGTATTCATCATTTTTTAACTTCAAAATTTGGTCGCAGCGCGGTGGCTATTTTCAGTATTTTAATTGCCATTCGTTTGTTCAATGAGGTTTGGAGCAACACCATGGTTATTGGTTCTTATTTTGGCGATGTGGGTTCTAGTGCATATTATTGGTCTATTGTACTCTTTACCATTTTAACCTTAGCGTATGTATTAAAAGGCGGTATGAGTAGTAGTATTTTTACAGATATTATTCAAATGGGATTATTTGCCGTTTTATTAGCAGTAATCTTAGGAGTTATTTTTAATTCTGAAACATCAGTAAGCGTTAAAGAAGTTGCTTTTTCAGGTAGTTGGACGTTTGACATGGGTTTAAATATGTTTTTTGCAGCAGTTTTACAATCCTTAAGTTATCCTTTTCATGATCCGGTTTTAACCGATAGAGGTTTTTTAAGCAGTCCTAAAATCACCTTAAAAAGTTTTCTATGGGCTAGTGTTATAGGCGCCATATGTATTATACTGTTTAGTATTATCGGCGTTTATGCGCAAGCTAAGGGTATGCAAGGACAAGCGGCTGTGGAGGTTGGTAAAGCATTTGGAGTAGTAATTCTGTTAGTCATCAACTTTATAATGATTACTTCGGCAGCATCCACATTAGATTCTACTTTTTCATCATTTGCTAAATTATTGGCTCTAGATTTAAAATTGGGAAATACACTTAAGTTTGGTCGGTGGTCTATGGTTTTAATTGCGTTTTTAGGGACAATTCCTGTATTTTTAGATGCTGAAATTTTATCAGCAACAACCATAAGTGGTACTATGGTGATCGGATTAACCCCTATCTTTATGTTTTGGAAGGATAAAGCACCTAAATTAAGTTTCCATTTAAGTGTTTTATGCGGAATTATTTTTGGATTTTTGTTAGTTTTTGAGATTTTTCCCCACCAATTGATTTTTACAGAAGGAAAATATGCCGATTTATTATGGATTAATTTCTGGGGTATTTTATCTTGCATTTTACTATATTTTATACCTGTATGGATAAAAAAATAACACATTTAGGTGCACTAAAAGGCAAAGTACTAGTATTTGGAGGGGTATATAGCAATCTTCAAGCATTAGAAGCTATGATGGCTGTTGCAAAAGAAAATGGGATTGAGGCAACAAATTGCCTTTGTACGGGCGATATTGTGGGCTATTGTGCTGAACCAGAAGAAGTAGTGCAACTTTTTAAAACTTGGGGTGCATATAGTATTGCAGGTAATGTAGAGCTTCAATTGGTAGAGGGTGCTGATGATTGCGGTTGCGATTTTAACGAAGGAAGTCGTTGTGATGGGTTTTCAAAACTATGGTATCCGTATGCAAAAGGAAGATTATCTAAAGATTCTATTCGTTATATGGAGTCTTTACCAAACCATATTTTATTCGATTACGTAAGTAAAAAAGTAGGGGTTTTACATGGTGCAGTTGAAAATGTATCTGAATTTATTTTTGAATCAACATCAAAAGATATCAAACTTAAAAATTTTAAAAGTTTAGATGCTGAGGTTATTTTAGCCGGACATTGTGGATTGCCTTTTTCTCAGGTAATTGAGGAAAAGCTTTGGCTAAACCCAGGAGTCATAGGTATGCCAGCGAATGACGGAACACCAAGAGTTTGGTACATACTATTAGAAGAAGGAGATGGACAACTAAAATATACCCATCAGTATTTAGAATATGATTTTCAAAAGTCTTACGAGCTAATGAAAAGGAATCATTTACCCATGGAGTACGCAGACACCTTAGTTTCAGGACTCTGGGATAATATGGAAATTTTACCAAAAGCAGAACGACAATTAATTGGAAATCCCTACAATTTTAATCAAGAAACACAGTATAATCAAACTAAAAAAACAACAAAAATGTCAGACTCATATTACGACCCAAAAGACCTTAGAAAATTTGGTAAAATTACCGAATGGAGTGAAGAATTAGGCACAAAATTTTTCGATTATTATGGCAAAGTTTTTGAAGAGGGCGTATTAAGTGCCAGAGAAAAATCTTTGATTGCCTTAGCAGTTTCGCATGTGGTTAAATGTCCGTATTGCATTGATGCTTATACCAAAGATGGCTTACAAAAAGGAATTACCAAAGAAGAAATGATGGAAGCGGTACATGTGGGGGCTGCTATACAAAGTGGTGCTGTATTGGTACACGGCGTGCAAATGATGAATAAGTATGATAAGTTGTCTATGTAAATAAAAGCCCCCTAGCCCACAAAGGGGGAACTGTTAATGAATCAAATAATTAATGTGTAAATTAACAATTATTAATTTGATGATTTTTTAATTTAGTAATATCAACGAAACATATAATAATCTAACTTGAAACAAATTGTTTATTTTAAAGATGAATGTTTGTCAATAAACAGACTATCAACGAACAACGAACAACGAGCAACGAAATTAAAACAATGGCTATAAAATCATTAAAAGCAAGACAAGATGAACTTGCAATTACGAACAAACAATTAGAAATATTAAATGGAGGTATTTTTGCCGATGGCGAATTACCTTATTTTAAAGATAAAATTGCTGAGATTGGGCATTTTCCTTTAAGGCCTAAGAAATTAGAAATTTTGCAAATTAATGTTGGCTATATGTGCAATCAGGTTTGTGAGCATTGCCATGTAGATGCTGGCCCTGATCGTAAAGAAATAATGACGCGTGATACTATGATGCAGTGTTTAGAAGTCATTAAAAATACCGGAGCACATACCTTAGATTTAACTGGCGGAGCACCAGAAATGAACCCAGATTTTCGTTGGTTTGTAGAAGAGGCAGCAAAAGCGGGGATTAAAGATTTTATTGTACGCTCTAATTTAACGATTATCCGTGCCAATAAAAAGCACTACGACTTACCAGAATTTTTTAAGAAACATAATGTGCATGTTATTTCTTCTATGCCACATTATACACGTGGTAAAACGGATAAACAACGTGGTGACGGTGTTTTTGATAAATCGATTAGAGCTTTGCAAGATTTAAATGCCATTGGATATGGCTTACCAGATAGCGATTTACGATTAGATTTAGTCTACAATCCTTCAGGAGCCTATTTACCTGGAGACCAAGCAGCGATGGAGAAAGATTTTAAAAAGGCGCTGAAAGAAGATTTTGATATTCAATTTCATAATCTTTTTGCGATCACCAATTTACCGATTGCCCGCTTTTTAGATTATTTAATAGCCTCAGAAAATTATGAAGATTACATGTATGCTTTAGTAGAAGCCTATAATCCTGCGGCAGTGGCCAATGTAATGTGTACCAATACTATTTCCATTAGTTGGGACGGTTGGTTGTATGATTGTGATTTTAATCAGATGCTCGACTTAAAAGTGGCAAGCAAAATAAAGCATATTAAAGATTATAATGAAGATATCTTACAAGATAGAAATATTATTATTTCGCAACACTGTTATGGATGTACTGCTGGTGCAGGAAGTAGTTGTCAAGGAACAGTTGCGAATTAAAAAATAATCCTGTAAGGTTTTCAAAATCATCCTACAAGGTTTTTAAAACCTTGTAGGTTTATCTACTTGGAAAAAATCAATCGATTAAAACCATAAAATACCGACTACTTGGTTTGTTGTTTTTTTAAAAACGTCACTTTCGTCGGTTTTTATACTTCATGGCGAATTTTAAGGTAGTTTCGACCCTATTTTTTCTTGTTGGCATTTGTCAGC
Source organism: Cellulophaga sp. (assembly GCA_030731855.1). GTDB lineage: Bacteria > Bacteroidota > Bacteroidia > Flavobacteriales > Flavobacteriaceae > Cellulophaga. The sequence goes on from JANQTG010000239.1 coordinate 17,054, forward strand.
CATAACTTTGTAAAAGACTTTAGAGTCGGTTTACCCAAAAACCCAAATCTTATGGAAAAAAACCTAAAACGCATGGCTACCATGCATCGTATGCAAACAACTGGCTTAGCATTATTCTACAAAAACGGATTTTACAAAACCAGTATTGATGATATTTTAAAAGAGTTAGACTTATCAAAAGGTGCTTTTTATTATCATTTTAAATCTAAAGAAGATTTTTTTATTAGTATCCTTGAAAACTTAGTGGTACGTAAAGTATATAGTATGCTTATTGAACCGATTGAAGGGCATGATAATCCTTTAGATCTAATTTCAAAATGTATTGAAGATGCGCTCCAAACGGCAGAACACAATCAAAATGATTATGGCTTTCTTTTAAATAACTTTCTGAATGAATTCAACGGAAGAAATCCCGAAATCATGAAGTATTTGAACGATACATTAAAAATATGGGAAGTTAATTTAGTGTCTTCTCTAAAAAAAGGAAAGTTTAACGGGTACGTAGACCGTCATGTAGATTGTGAAGGCGTTGCGAGCTACATTATATCTTCTTTTTTAGGTGTGAGAACCTTAATGGTAGAAGGCAGTGCAACAGCATTACGGTACCGTTATATGCAACAATTACGCTTTTATTTTAGAGCGATAGCACATAAGCAAGTGGCTTAGAAAAGTTCAAACTCACACTTCGGCTACTTTCAGTGCAAGAGTTTAAGTTCAAAAAATGATTATTTGGTAAATCGATATGCCTTTCTAAACTAATTCTTCAATTATAGCAAATCAGTTCATTTTTACTTTACCTCTCCTTTGGAGAGGTCAAAACTGTTATTTTCAACAGTTTTGGGTGAGGATAATAACCTATCAAACTAATTCTTCAATTTTAGCAATTATGGAAGCTGGACTAATCGTTTCCATTACGTTTTCATATCCCTCAGGAAATTTATTTCCGTAAATGGAGGTAGGAATTAGTGGATATTTATGGCGGTCTGAAAGCAAAGCATTTTCACTTGGTTGACCAAAAGGATAAAACCCAGCATACGGATGCGTTACGCCCCACAACGTTACCACAGGAATGTTATAATTTGCTGCTAAATGCGCATTACCACTATCCATGGCGAGCATAACATCTAATTGAGAAATTAGACTCAGTTCTTCTTGAAACGAGAATTTACCTGATACGTTGAGGGTGTTTTTAAACTTATTTTGCCAAAGTGCTAAGGTTTCCTTTTCTTTTTGTCCTCCACCAAATAAAATAATAGTGTATTTGCCAGATGCGGCCAAGTTTTCAACTACTTGCTCCATGAGTAGTAACGGATACATTTTTCCTGAAAACGCTGCAAAAGGGGCAATTCCGATTCTTTTTTTAGTTACAGTTCCTAAAATTTCTTGTGTGTTTTTAGAAAGGGGTTCTTTTGCAAGTAGCGGGGTTTTTTTCAATACTACTGGAAATCCTATTACATTAAAAACATCGGCATAACGCTGGTGGGTTGTTTTTAAAGGAATAAATTTTTTATTTTTTGCAGCCGTCAGGTCTTTCTTCTCACCTCGGCCTTTATCTATTTGAACTACAGGAATACCACCCGAAGAAAAATAGAATTTTAAAATTTTACTTCGTAAAACGTTGTGTAAATCGGCAACGGCATCAATTTTTAAGCTTTTTAATTCTTTATAAAGTTGGTAAAGACCTAAAACTCCTTTGTGCTTTCCTTTAACATCTGCCTCGTAGACATGAACATTTTTCAACTGAGAAAACAGCGGTTTAAAAAAGGCTCTAGTTAATACCGTAATTTTTAATTGGGGATGTTGTTGTTGTAAAGCCAAAAGCACAGGAACCGTCATCGCTACATCGCCCATGGCAGACATTCTAATGACTAATAGGTGTTTTTCTGAAGCCATAGGAAAATCTTGTCTACTTTTTACCTCTTAAAACAGGGTTTAATTCATCATCATTATACATTTTCATTTGCTTATAAACTTTCATGTATTTATTACCTTGCTCAATATCGTGCAGTAATTGATCAATCGCAGTAGATAAATCTTTTTTCTGTTCTAAAAGTATCACTAACTTATCTTGGCATTTTTTTAAATGTTCTTGGGAAGCATCGGTGCGCAAAGCTTCTTCATTCATGTGATAAATTTTCAAGGCTAAAATAGACAAACGATCTACTGCCCAAGCCGGACTTTCAGTATTAATCGTCGCTTCTTTTTTTATGGAGACAGACTGGTATTTATTCATAAAATAACTGTCAATATATTCTACCAAATCTGTTCTATCTTGGTTACTAGCATCTATTTTCCGCTTTAAAACCAAGGCATCTGTCGGATTGATATTCGGGTCGCGAATAATATCTTCATAATGCCATTGCACCGTGTCTATCCAATTTTTACGATACAAAAGATGGGCTATATCATCAGTCGGGTATAAATTTTCAAAAGATTGAGACACATCATCTTTAATATGATAAGTAGAAATACTTTTTTCAAAAATGGCAAATGCGAATTCACTAAACATACTCTTGAGCTTTTGCGTAAAGATAGGGGAATTTGAATTAATTGAACCTTGTAATTAAAACGATAAAAGGGATAATAATTAGTAATATTAATGCTACTTCCTTTAATTTTGGTCTTTTAATATTTTCGATGTAATTGGTGATAAAGACCGATGTAGGGAAAAAAGTTAATAGTATTGGTGTCACTTGATCGTACGATTCTAATAAGGTAATGATTAAGCCAATAAAAAAGAAAATGGCTATTAGTCGCATCGTATTGATACGCCCTTTTCCTGATTTTGATAGTTTAAGAAAAGTGAATACAAAAAGGATCAATGCAGCTAGGATATAGATAATTAATTTAAGACTATTTTGCCACTGAAAAATAAAATCGTTTGCAATATTTACCGAAAAAGTATAATGATCTTCTATAAAATTAGGCTTATTTAATACCGTTAAAGCTCCAAACGTTATGAAGGCTACTGTAAAAAAAGCGATGAAAGGAATCAACCAATTTCTAATATTTTTAGGTTGATATAGATAAATAGTTATAAAGACTAACAAAAAGTACAACATAGCCCAGTCGTAGAACAGACTTGAAACAGCAACCCAAATACTAGCATCGAAAACCTTAAGTTTAATTTTTTTTAATGATTTGATGCTTAAGAGTTTTCTTGTGGCTAATAATAAAAAAAAAGTACACAGAATACCATTATTATCAAGCAATACTTCTGGAAAAAGTATAATTAAACAAGAAAAGAATACTATTGCAAAAGAATTTGGTTCAGTTATTTTATTGCGTTTCACAATAAAATTTATAATAAATACCATAAAAAAAAGCACTAACAAAACAACACACTGCATCAGTATTTCTTGAGAATTGTAGGGCTTTGAAAACAAGACAAATATCGCTGTCCAATAAAATACAAACAAGAAAGTTAGTATTATTACGAAGTTAAATGGTTTTGTTTTTCCAAAAATGCTTGAAATCATCTTGGGTTTTTATATTTTTGCACTGTAAATATAATTAAGATGGAATCATTATTTAGAGCGATTGAAGATTTATTTGTAAATATCCTGTTTGCACCTTTTGATATGTTGCGTACCATGGATAGTTGGTGGGGCGCAAATACTTTAAACTGGGTTTTTATGACAATTGGGTCAGTAGCCTTTGTTTATTGGATGTTACAGTTGAAAAAATACAATAACGAAACAGAAAAAGCGTCAAGAGTTAGTGCACATTCTTATATTGGGAATGATGCTAATAACGGATAATTTTCGATTACAGTTTATAAATGCAATCAGTTACCGAATATATGTTGGTAATTGATTGCATTTCGTTTTTTGATAGTCAGTTTGTAATAATATCCAAAATTTCGAGCTTTCCTCGCGGGATTTAAACTTGTGCGTAGAGCGGAGTCGAAACTCGATAGCTCATCGGAGTCGACGGTTGGTAGCTGAGCGTAGTCGAAGCTATAGATCAAAACCTAGGTCTTTTCGATAATATATTTTATCAAAATTTAGTTTAGCTATATTTTCATACGATTTTTTTAATGCTTCTTTGTAATCTTGTCCAAAAGCCGTTACCGCCAATACTCTTCCGCCAGCCGTAATAATTTTATCATTTTTTAGTGTAGTACCTGCTTGAAAAACTATAGCATCTGTTACGTTTTCTATACCAGTAATTACTTTGCCTTTTTCATATGCTTCCGGATAACCACCAGAAACAGCCATTACTGTGGTTGCTGTACGTTCATCTAACTCTAGATTTATAGTATCTAAAGTTCCATTAGCAACTGCCGCAAAAACCTCTAACAAATCATTTTTGATTCTAGGAATAACCACTTCGGTTTCAGGATCACCTAAGCGCACATTGTATTCAATTACTTTAGGTTCATTAGCTACTTTTATCAATCCAATAAAAATAAAACCTTTATAAGGCAAATTGTCTATTTTAAGTCCTTCTACGGTAGGCTTAACTACTTGGCTGTGTATTTTGTTCATGAACTCGTCATTAGCAAAAGGAACTGGGGAAATAGCGCCCATTCCGCCTGTATTGAGTCCTGTATCACCTTCACCTATTCGTTTATAATCTTTTGCTGTTGGAAGTACTTTATAATTTTTTCCATCAGTAAGTACAAAAACACTTAATTCTATTCCGTCTAAAAACTCTTCAATAACCACAGTAGTGCTAGCAGTTCCGAATTTGGCATCTACTAACATACTTTTTAACTCGTTTTTAGCTTCTTGTAAATCTTTTAATATCACAACGCCTTTTCCTGCGGCTAACCCGTCGGCTTTAAGAACATATGGCGGTTTTAAGCTTTCTAAAAATTGATAGCCTTTGTCTAAACTTTCCGCCGTGAAACTTTCGTAGGCTGCTGTTGGAATATTATGACGCATCATAAATTCCTTAGCAAAATCTTTACTACCCTCTAAGGTAGCAGCCGCTTTTTGCGGACCAATAACTGGAATAGCTTTTAAAGCATCATCATTTAAAAAGAAATCGTGAATACCATTAACCAAAGGATCTTCTGGACCTACAATAACCATGGTTATTGTATGATTAATTACAGCATTTTTAATAGCTTCAAAGTCGTTAACCCCAATTGCTAAATTTGTGGCAATAGATGCAGTACCAGCATTACCTGGTGCTACAAATAATTGAGTTAATTTTTTACTTTGTTTTAATTTCCAAGCCAGTGTATGTTCACGACCGCCAGCTCCAAGAATAAGAATGTTCATACAAAAAGAAGATTTCCGCAAAAATACTTATTTTAAATGTAATAATGGGTTAATGTGAAGAATGTAACCATGACTGTAATGGAGCAATTATTTCAAGCTAACGATATGATAAATGTACTGATAAAAGAATAAATTTA
>JANQTG010000239.1:22521-29482 GCA_030731855.1 Cellulophaga sp.
GAGAAATCTCTATGTTCTTTTTTTTGAAGTTCTTCGGGCGATAAAGATTTAAAATAATCAAAGACCACTTTGAGTCCTTCTGAACGATGTACTTTAGGTTCCCAGCCCAGTATTTCTTTTGCTCTAGTAATATCTGGTTGTCGTTGCAAAGGATCATCTTGGGGTAAAGGTTTAAAAATAATTTTTTGGTTGGTTCCTGTGAGTTTAATAATCTCTTGTGCAAATTCTAAAATAGTTGTTTCATCAGGGTTTCCGATGTTAATAGGATCAGAATAATCACTCATTAACAAACGATAAATACCTTCTACTTGGTCATCGATATAACAGAAAGAACGGGTTTGTGAACCATCACCAAAAACGGTTAAATCTTCACCTCTTAGCGCCTGACCCATAAAAGCAGGTACAACACGACCGTCGTTTAAGCGCATTCGGGAGCCGTAGGTATTAAATATTCTTATGATTCTAGTATCAACACCATGATAGCGATGGTATGCCATGGTTAAAGACTCCATAAAACGTTTAGCTTCATCATATACCCCACGAGGGCCAATAGAGCTTACATTGCCATAATAATCTTCATTTTGTGGGTGTACTAAGGGATCTCCATAAATTTCAGAAGTAGAAGCCACTAAAATCCGTGCATTTTTTTGTTTTGCTAAACCTAATAAATTTAACGTACCTACCGAACTTACTTTTAAGGTCTGAATAGGTATTTTTAAATAATCGATAGGGCTTGCAGGTGAGGCAAAATGTAAAATATAATCTAGTTCGCCACTCACATGTACAAAATTACACACGTCATGATGGTGAAACTCGAACTGCGCTAAAGGAAAAAGATGTGCTATGTTTTTTAGGTCGCCTGTAATTAGGTTATCCATGCCAATTACGTGGTAGCCTTCTTTAATAAAGCGATCACATAAATGCGAACCTAAAAATCCTGCTGCGCCTGTGATGAGTATTTTTTTCATTTAGTATGCTTTGTGTAAGCTAGAAAGACAATTATAGATTTAACTAATTTTAAAATATTATGCTTCTTTTTCCTCTATGTTTTTTTTCTTTTTTGGACTTTCTATTTTAGTTTTAAGATGATCTACCTTTCTTTTAATCTTAATTTTCTGTTTTAAAGTAGAAAAATTATAGTTGTATCTAAAAAAAACATAGCCAAGAATAATAACCACCGTAACCAACATTATAACCATTCCTATGTTTTTGGCCTTACTGCCCAAAACTACAAATAGCATTACGAAGATCAAATTAAAGCAGCCTATAATAAAACTCGCTTGCTTATGGGATAATCCCCAATGATCAATTAATACATGGTGGGTGTGGTTTCTATCAGGAGAAAATGGTCCTTTTTTTTGTGTTAATCTAATAGTAAATACTCTAGCTGTATCAAATAAAGGGACAATTAGAATACTTATGGCAATAAGTGGCGCATTTTCTAATAAAAACGGGAGTTCTGTATAATCTTGGGGTTTAAGCGCCAGAAATTTTAGCGTTAAAACGCTAATGATAAACCCGACGATTAATGAACCCGTATCTCCCATAAATATTTTTTTATCAGTAGATATATTATAACCTAAAAAAGCCATTAAACTTGCATTTAGGGTTAATCCTATGAGTGCATAATAATGTTCCCCTGATAAGTAGAAAATAGTAGTATAAATCATTAAGATTACAACACCGACAATGGAGGCTAATCCGTCGATACCATCAATTAAGTTATAAGAATTAATGATCGTAATCATCATAAAACCAGCAATGCCTAAATATAAAACATACGGGATTTCATAAATATTCAAAAATCCATTTAGGGAATGAATAATAAAACCTTCGTTTGCTAAGATAAATGAAACAGCTAGGGCTTGAGCAATTAATTTTGATAATGGTGCTAATACCACCAAATCGTCTTTCAATCCAATAATAAACAAAAGAGTTAGCCCTGGAATAATAAAAATACCTTCTTGAAAACTACTCCAATCTTTTATAAAAAATAATGCAAAAATTAAGGTGTAAAAAAAAGATACTCCACCTAATGTTGGGGTTTTGCCAACATGAGAACTTCGTTGATTAGGATCATCCATTAATCGCTTATACTCAACAACTCGTATGATTTTAGGAATTGTTAAATAAGTTAAGAGAAATGATCCTATAAATAACAGAATAGCAGTTTCTAGAAAAAACATCTTAATTTTTATTTTTAAAAATATACTAATTCGAACTATTTAAGTAAGTTCCAACAACTATAATTTTCTTAATTTATAACTCAACAGCCACATCAATTGGTAAATAAACTTGATTGTAGGCCTTTCGCTAAAAGGAAATTTACTTTATCCACCTATAAATTGCTTAATTTTTGATGTATTTTTAACCAATAAGGTATAAAAACCACCAATTTTATTATTTTTTATTGCCTTATAATCCTCTTTAGATTTTAAGAGTATATTTTTAAAACTCTTATTACTTGCACCGCCAACACGCATTTGACTAATCACTTTTGGCAGGTAGAAAAAAGTAAGTGTTTCATCCTTTAACACACGTAACATAAAGTCATAATCTGCGGCAATTTTGTAGTCTAAATTAAAGTAGCCATGCTTGTCATAAACCTCTTTTCTCAAAAATAATGTTGGATGTGCTGGCATCCATCCTTTTTTTAATAATGTTTTAGAAAATTTACAACTTTTCCATCGACGAATTACACTCGTGGTTTCGGTTTTAGAAATATAATTGAGATTTCCGTAAACGCCACTAGCATGTTCTGATTTAAACACTTTTACCAAATCTGAGATAATGGTTTTAGATGCCAGCATATCATCGGAATGAACAAAACCTATAACATCGCCTGTAGCCAAAGTTACTCCTTTATTTAAAGCGTCATAAATACCTTTGTCAGGTTCTGAAACTAGTTTTATATGTTTAAACATTATTTGATAATTTTTTACCATTTCTATGGTGTTATCTTTCGAATTACCATCTATTATGAGATATTCAATAGTGGAGTAATCTTGACTTAATACAGATTCCATGCTAGACGCAAGACTTGAAATGCTATTATATGTTGCCGTGATTATAGAGACTTTCATGAAATTCTAATTAATTGAAGATGCAATAGTTTGTATACAAGGATAAAATTTTGAATTCTAAATTTTTCTAAAATTAAGAATAAACACTCGAATTAGTATTCTAAAAGATAATAATAATGACCCTTAACCAAATTTTAAAATTCTTTTAGAAGTAGAACATGGCTATCTCTATATTTAAAGCACTAGTATCAAATTAAATTTGTTGTTGTAAATAGTTTTTAACCTATATTTTTTTCTTGAAACTTTTCGAGACCAATCTATCAAGATTGTACCATCCAAATAAATTTATCAAAAAAGCAAAAAGTATTACCCCAGCTTGCCTTTGTAAAATATTTTCCGTCAAAAAATTTAAAGTGAAAAAAATTATTATAACCTGAAAAAGTAGATCCTTGTTTCTTAAAGCCATAATAAAATTATATGCTAGCATTAATGAAAATACCAAAAAACCAAAAAGTCCCGTTCCCAACCAGATGCTTAAATATTGATTATGTGAATTATATTTTCCGTCAAACAATACATCTGATTTTGTCAGATAACAATAATTCAGATTGTCTTGTACGTCTCCTATTCCATAGCCAAATATCCATTGTTTTTTAAGTAAAAGCATAGAACAGTCGTAAATACCTTTCCTTATACTTGTAGAATTCCAAATAATAACTTTTTCGTAAGTATCTGGACGCGTAATTTCATCAAATCTGTGTCGTAATGTTGGCACGTAAACGAAAGTTGAAATTACTGTTAACGAGAAAACAAAAATTGTAATAATTTTATAATAAAAACTTTGTTCTCGTTTTAATAAAAAGTAAACTATTATAAGAAATAAAGATATTATTGCCATTTTACTTGCAAGGACTAATATATTTGCACCTAAAATAATAATTAAGGAAAGTAACACGTAGTTATTAATTTTTCGAAATAAGCTCAACAACAAGAAAAGGCAAATACTATAAATCATTGAAGCGTAAATTGGATGAAGTGGTATAAGTGGCAACGAATCAATTTTTTTTCTTAATAAATCTGAGTTAAGGTTAAATATTGAATTAAGGGTATTGTCTACTAAAATATTAGCCCAAAAGAAAAAAATAAAAAGTACAGTGGAAACAATAAATATTACTTTAAAAGTTGTTATATATCTTGAATAAAATGATTTTTTAGTGAAAAAAAAACATAACGGAATAAGTAATAAAGACAGACTGGTTTCTAATTTTTGCCCTAACACAGGTAGATTTTCAGTATAAAAAATTGAAAGCAAATAACAAATATAAACACTCGTCATCACCAAAGCATAAAAAATTCGCTTTTGACTCATGGTATTATTTTCAGATGATTTGTTTTTAAAGTAGTTGAATGCGGTGTTCAAAGCCAAAATAAAAACTGGCAAACCTTTTATAGAATTGGGTAGGATTGGAAAAAGACCAAAACTTATTATGGTTAATTTATCTAGGAAATATTCTTTTTTTAATAATTTTAATATTTTCATAAATAGTAAAATGATTTTATTTTGTACCCCAATTATTTATAAAAATACATTTAAAATAAGGAATATTTTATTTTCCTATTCTACCTAACAAACTAAAGAGCGTATAAAACCTAATTTTCAGTTTTAGAAATAAACTATTTACACTAGGCCCTGTTCCTCTCGAAGTATTAGTTTCATGCCGACGATAGAGAACCAGTGGATCTTTAATAACTTTTGTTTTATAATATAACTCTCCCATAAGAGGAATCCACGTATCATGTGTAAATAATTTTTGATTTTTTGGAAAAGGTAAGAGTTTTGAGTTCATCGAGCTTCTAAATGCTAGACAAGCTCCGATATGTCTAATTTTGTAGAAATTATTTAAAAAACCTCCTTTTCCTCCTCTAACAGAATGATAGGTTACTCCAGTTTTTTCCAATATACTATTACATACTTCGGCATCACTAATTACTAAATCAAAAGATTTCAAATAAGACATCATAATCTCTACCTTATTATCTACCCATACATCATCTTGATCACTTAAAAATATATAATCTCCATTTGCGTTGGATATAGCATTTTCAAAATTTTTGGTGTATCCCCTTTCTTTAGTATTGTAAACAATTTTAATTCTACTATCTAGATTTTTTGCTAAAGCTAATGTTTTATCTTTTGAACCATCATCAGAAATAATTATTTCATCAGTTTCACCGAGCTGTTTTAGTATAGATAATAATTGTTCCTCGATGTATTTTTCTCCGTTATATGTTGCTATGCAGACAGAAATCATATTTTTTATTTTAAGAAGTATTTTAGCGTTTTTTTAAAAAACGATTTATTTTTGAATCTAGATTGTTGAAATAATCGTTTTATTAGCCGAATTTTATGAAAATATTTCCTCTTTCTCGTACTAGAATAAAAGCGTTTCTCTGCACTAAGTATACTTTCATACCTGCCCAAAGATACATTATTCTCGAAATTTGCCACGGATAAGTCATGTAATACATTTATATCTAAAACATATATTAATTTCTTGTTTTCAGAGATCTTTGAAAACAGCCAAAAATCTAACATATCCAAAGGGTAATCTTTTGAAAACCCACCAATTTCTGATAAAAAAGCAACACTTATAAACGCACCCGAATTTATTGCTATAATATTGTAATCTATAACGCCCTTTACCTTTTTTGAAAGTTTTTTCATAACTCCAAATGAATTAATTTTAAAAGGAGAAATTACTAATTCATTAACTTCTTGTTCTACTCTTGGGACAAAACTTACTACACAAGTATTTGCACACTCAACGGTTTCAATAAATGTTTGAATGTAGTTTACAGGTAATTTAGTGTCTTGATCTAACAGCAGTAACCAATTAAAGTGATGTTCAGAAGCAACCTTAAAGGCATAATTATAGGCATGACTAATACCGGGATTGGTGTCATCACTAACATATTCAATAGTAAAATAGGATTCGTATTTTTTTAAAAATGATAAATCATGTCTTGTGGCCGTACTATTATCATAAACTATGATTTTATGCTTTGGTTTATTCTGAAATGATCCTTTAAGCAAAGATTTAAATGTTTCGGAATTTTCTAAAAATTCATTGTACAATACTAAAACTATAAGAATATTATTTTCAGTTGTGGGTAACATTTTTTAATTGAAATAAGGTTTAATTAATTCTAATCTAAAAGTGACCAATAAAAGACAGAAAAGACTCAGAATAATGATTAACATTTTTGCGTCGATTTTTTTCTTTGTCAAATATATTAACATTGGAATTAATATAATTTCAACTATATGAAATAATTCTGAAAATCTTATAGCTAAAGCCGGAATATCGGCAAGTGCAGCGTACAAAGAAGTGGCTATTACGTAAAATTTTAATAGAATTATAAAGTAGTCATTTTTTTTTGATAAGAATTTCCATTTCCACAACAAAATGTAACATATTATAATATGTAGTAACTGAAGAGTAGTTAATACTCGGATTGAACTACTTTTAGCTAAAATTAAGTAATATTCAAATCTCGTACCCCCACCATCATAAAGACTATTCACTAAACCTAATATCGAAGAAATATTGATATTTAAAAAAAACATTAAATAGGCTATTGGTATTAGAAAGAAAAATATTTTTTCAACTTTTTTAATATTCAGATAATACATTGGAATAATAGCTATTAATGAATAGTGAGCCATAGTTCCAAGGAATACTAGTATCAAAAACCCTTTTAAATTTTTATGATAAATAAAAGGGATACACAACAACAAAACCCCTGAGGCAATTGAAGTTCTTATTTGTGTCATTTCGTGTAAAAGGAAGAAATAAGAGAAATATACAAGGGCTGAACATATCCAAAAATTTGATAATTTTTTAATGGCTATATATTTTATACCAACCCCAATAATT
>JANQTG010000240.1 GCA_030731855.1 Cellulophaga sp.
GCCGTAGCATAAACTTTGTTTGAGAACAAAGCATACAACTCTTTGAAGGCTATTTTGTCGCCTCGTGAAATTTGTTTTAACAGTTCGGTTTCTATGTTCACGGGGTCTTTTTACATTTTTTTAAAATGAGTTTTCGTATGGATTTTTGTGTGGTTTTGCTACTAATTTGGTTATGATTTACAATAACTTATTTACATTTTTATATGCCTTTTTTATTTATCTTTAAGAATCTTAAATGAATTTTGAACTCCATTTATATTTGTTTTTAGAATGTAAGTTCCTTGAGGTAATTTAGATAAGTCAATCAAAGTTTGTGTTGAACTTATAGTTGAAGAGTAAAGTTTCTTTCCAAAGATATTAAAAACTTGAAGTATATCAAGCCCTGAAAATGAAGTATGATTAGTCTTTAAGATTAGTTCAGAGTTAGTAGGGTTTGGATAAATAATGGTCTGATTGTTAAAGTCAAATAAATCTGTTGAAAGAATATCTCCACTATAGCAATAATTAATAAATGCTAAACTTCCTTCAGTGCTATTAGTTAATACAGCGTCTTCAGATTTACAGATACATCTACCATCACTTTCTTTATAAGTTATGTATGGTGAGTCTGTTTCAAACGCTTTAAATGTGCATTGTTCGAAAGTTAATGGATCACTAACTGTTTGAGTCATATGATTCCAATTAGAAAAATGTGTAGTTCCGCCGTTCCAAAAATTTAAACCAGATTTTTGATTAAACTCACAAGGTTTTAGAAATAATAAATAAAGTGACCCTGTTCCTCCGAGACCAACACCACCGCCAAAATTTACAGCAATCGAACCATCTCCACGCAAATCACCAACAAAAGATATTGATCTGGCAAAACGTTCTTCAGAACCTTGATCAAAAACAAGGTTAAAACCTCCTTGAGTTTCATCTATTTTTGTGTATGTTTTTACAGTTTTATCATTATTTAGATATAATATATAAGCATCTCCTAATCCTTGTTGATTTGCACCTATTATTAAATCTATTATGCCATCTCCATTAAGATCGCCTGCAGCACACATGGCGTGACCAAATTGGGCGCCAAAAGTTCCATTAGGATTTAATTCTGTATCTAAAATATCATTAAAACCATTAAGCCCTTCCGTAATTTTTAATTTAGAAACAACATTATAAGTTGTATTATCAAGAGAAAGTATCCATATGGCTCCTTTTCCACCATCAGACATAAAGGCACCAACTGCCATTTCTTTTGTACCATCACCATCTATATCTCCTAGCATAGCCACTTCTCTTCCGCCAAATTCATCACCAGCTACTAATCCTGAACCTAAACCACCACTGGAAGGATTTATTAATACTGTTTGTTCAGGTATGATTTGCGAACTACTATTCAAGAATAGAATGCTAATAGCACCGATATTATTGCCTCCTATATCAGAACTTGGATCACAAGCCACCAAATCAATTCTTCCGTCATTATTTAAATCGCCAATTGCCGTAAGTCCTTGGGCAATAATATTTGAATTTTTAACAAAGCTTTTTACGGTTCCGTTGCTATTTAAATGTATAATATATAATGCTCTGTTGCTTGAGGCAGGTGCAGAAATTGCTACATCTGGAATTCCGTCATTATCGTAATCCCCAATTCCGGCAACTCCATAACCAAAAAAATTATTAGCTAGTAAAGTCTCGTTAAATCCACCTTCTAACATAGAAATTTTTTGGTTGGATTTCACTGTTCCATCACTATTCATGAATACTATGTAAGCTGCACCAGCATCTGTTGCACCATCATCATCAGAACGAGCACCAATTATTAGGTCAATTACTCCATCTCCATTAATATCACCTGCTTGGTCATGGTCACGTGCAAATCTGTCTCCTGAATCTAAATCAGCAATAAAACCTCCAGATCCTTCTTCAATTTTTACATATCCATCAGGTCCCCATTGGGTTGTTACCTGTGCTATAGAAAAAGTTGCCTGAAAAAACAGCACAAAAACCATGGTATGCCTAATTAGTCTAAATTTTTTCATAAATATTTTTTTATGTTTTTTAATTTAGACCTAACTAAATTAAAATAGTTTGTTTTTTAGTCAATTTATCATAGAAAATTTCATTTTATTAAAATAACTATAGCTTCATCTCTTTGTTATTAATTAAGATTATTCAAACTATTTGTTCATGCCATTTAAGACTAAAAACTTAGTTCTGAATTTTTTTAATCATATAAATTTATATAGGGTGGTAAACGTGGTAAAGCTGGCAAACCTCAACAATAGCAAGGGTTACAGCTAGTATTTTAGTGGTAAAGAATTTGGTAAAGTGGTAAACAATTAATTAAACGTTTTCTTATAATTTCCTTTAGGAACATCTTCAAATGTTTGGTTATTACTTAAAACTTGCTTTATATAGCGAAGTTTAAACTCGTAATTATACTTGACTTTTCTTCCCATAAAAATACTCCCAAATAGTGTCTAACTTTTTGGGGCAGTTCTAAATACGCGAGGGTTTTCCAAAGTAGGTGAGGACTATCCATTAATTATACAAGGCTTAGCTAAAAGCTCTATCTGGTGAATTTTGATTTCGTATGAAATATATAGGCTGCTTATTTCCCGGGTTGGTTTTTACTTTTAACTGCTTAAACATCGTGCTTTAAATAACTGCTTTAGTTAAATTACAAAAAACTATCTTTTGTAACTAAAAGCGAATCCACATACTTGGTATTTGTTATCAAATTCAACCTGCTGCATATGGTTAAGTCATTTTTGTTAATTACTGTCCACCCCTCCTACTAGAGTTGCGAAGTAGGAACCCGAAGCAGTTCTCACCATGGCATAGCCAATGCTGCTTATCTCAGGAATCGACATGTTTTTATTATGGCCCTGCGAATTAAACCATTGCGTAAAAAAGTCTTCATCTCGGCCGCTGTTGTTCGAGGCAACATTCTCCATTCTACCAAAGCCTTTGTAGCCTGTTTCTGTGATACGTTGACTAAAAGAAGACCCGTCCGAGCCAGTATGGCCGCCCTGATTATTGCTCGCCATATCCTTAGAATGTCTTTCTGCGGCCTTGTTGAGTTTGTTACTCCATTGAACCGGATTTAGTCCTTTTGTTCGTCTGAATTCATTGATCTTATTTAAAAATATTGGGTGGTAAATATCGGTAGAATTGTTGTTTGTAGTATTGGTGATTACTTGAGTGTTGGAGCCCGCAGGTTTCATAACCCATTGGGCGCTCAACCAACCCATCTGAATCGGCGTACATGCCAACCCCCGCTCGTTATTAATATAGTGGGCTGGCTTGTGCTTATTTTCTATTCGGAAAGTATTGGCTCTATTTGCATCCAATAACCTCCATAAAGCGCTATGCCATCCTGTTTCTATGGGTGTACAGGCGAGAGAGCCAGTTTCGATGTTGAGAAAATATCCCGATTGTACATTTTTTATTCTGAATTCTCCACCACCTGCATCGATTAGTTGCCATACATTGCCTTTTGAACTTGCACTGCTTACAGTTGTTGTAAGACTGCCGTTATCGTAATTGATTTGTGTCCCTTTCCAGACATTTTCGATGAGATAAAGATCCTGTGCATAAAATGTTGAATTCCCGATTACTAGGAACATTAAAATTATTGCTGCTTTTTTCATGGTATGTTTTTTTGTAGATTACGTATGGTTTAAAAAGAGGACTAGACGTTCCTTTTTATTATTATTTTTAGTGTAATGCCTCAGGAAATCAAAATAAAAATTAAATATAAGTTATTTTTTAATATGTAGACCAATAAAAATTTAAAATTATCTTTCTCTAGTTCCCCATATCTTTCCTATAACAAACTTTTTAAAGTCTATAATTCAACCTCCTCTTTAAAAATTTACATTCTACTATACTTCGATTCTAAAACAAGATCATCGGTAGAGGTAACTTTATCAAGGAATTTAAGAAGGGAAAGATTTTCATTCGTAATTGTTTATCCAAAAGGATGTCGCGAAATTTTTGAAAGAATCACCAATAAAGGAAAGAGTAAAAAGCTAGCATTAATAGCGGTTTCTAATAAGCTTTTAAAGCAATGTTTTGCGATTGCAAAATCAGGAAATCCTTATGATGCAGCGCATGTATCGGTATTGAAAACTAGATAAATATCAAAAAACTAGTTTGATAACAATGCCAGAAAGCTATTGTCAAAATTTAATGAAGAAAAAGGTTGTTTTTTAACTCAGTTCTTTGTTGTCAAACGTTCAATTACACTTTTTTAGTTTTCAATTTTGCAATAGGAGTTCCTTTTAGACTCTCTTTAACTAAATCCGAAATAAAAATTGTAAATGGTTCAATATCGCCTTCGACACTTGCTTTTTCTAATGAATTCATATATGTTTTGCGTTCCTCTACCGGAATTACTGTCCAAGGATAGCCGCCTGATGCGAGCATAAGATTCATTAAAAATCTAGCCATTCTGCCATTGCCATCCATATATGGATGTATATATACAAAGATAAAATGTCCAAGTACTGCTCTTACGCCTGCATTATTTTCATTCTCAAGTAATTCGAAAAGAATTGGCATTGCATCTCTAACGGCATCTTTGTTTAACGGTACATGTTGTGATTGCGAAATATAAACTTGATTTGTCCTATATCCAGCCAAATCAGAGGCTTTTAAAATTCCAACAGTAACACTAGGAGCAAATAGTTCTTGGTACCATTTCGTATGGTCCTGGTCCGCAATGATCCCTGAATTGGTACCACCTAGAATTTTTTTAATACTATTTTTTATAGATTGAGATGCTTGCCAATACCCTCTTGCGGCCATTGCATCTCTTTGATTTCTATCTTCTTCGTTTTCTTCTAAATCCCAGTCTCCACTTCTAACTTTTTCAATTAATTCCACAGACACAGTATATCTCTCAATTGATAAGGAGTGGTAAGCATCAGTTAAATATATTTGGTCCACTGACTTTAAATACTCTTCATCATTTTCAGTGAGTCCTGGACCATTTGGGAAATGCTTGATTACTATTTTCCTGTATTCTTCCCACATAAGTTTTATTCTATTCGCGTAAGGGGACTTTTCTCTGAATGATAGTTTGACTGTCGACTTACTTTCAAAAGGGTCTACTTCACGAACATCAAAATCTGCCATTTTCATTGTGGAGACAATTTCATCTGCTATTCGATCTTGACCAATATTTCGAAATGCTCCAGCTAATCTACCGGCAATTACCGAATGCGAACCATCTAGTAGTTGTGCTAGAATTTCGGATGAGTCTGAAATCAATGCTAATACTGCTCTCATATCAGTTGGATTTTTTTCAAACATTGTAGGAGAACAATTAATTAAAGCGGAAGTAAGGGTTATTACTCTAACTCCTTTGATTTCTATTATCTCCGCTATATTTGGTAGGGGAGATTTCATTTCAAATAATGATGTATTGTGTAATAGTGGTATGTTTTTATTTGGTCCTTTAGGACTACGTATGATTAGTTGACTTGGTACGGTATTATTGCCTGAATGTATTAAGATTGATTGTTCGGCAGAAATACAATAGCTGTTATCATATTTATCTTTTAAGTATCTTGAACAAAATTGCCAGTATGATGTATACCAGGATGTACTATCTCCTAAATTCTCATTTGGGTTTGCTGCTATGTACCAACCTTTAGCAACTTCTTTTAAAAATCCATTTTTAGTAAGACGTTCTCGATGTGTTCTATTTATTTCAGTTGTTTTTATTGCTACAATTTTTTGCTCTTCCTGAATTTCATGAAGAATTTGAAGTGATGCTGCAAGTTTTTCGCTTGGTGTTGCCATATTAATAAATACAATTTTCTTTTTTAAGTGCAGGTTTATTCTTGTGTGATAATTAGCCTAGCGTGATGTGTGATAATTAGCCTAACGATACGCACTAAAATTAGCCTAGCGTGATGTGTTAAAATTAGCCCTGAGTGCAAATATAATAAAATATACTCATTTGAGAGACTTAAAAATGATAAGTTTAAATGTTTTCCAATGTGTTTATTCGATGATTTGTTGCATAAATTTAGCAAAAAGCTAGTTGACAAACCAAACTTTTTCGTTTACGAGATTTTTCCGCAGGAAGAACAAAGCAAGCCATTAATTTTGTACGGCTTAACTTAGCAAATGTTGTTTCTTTTATGTTTGTCAAGTAAATTTAATTACGGGACGTTTTATCCTATCTATATTGCTTTGTATTAAGACATTTTTAGAAAGCTAATACCGTTTTTTCTATAATATTGATTGTGCTTAAAGTATTTTAGACTCACCTACAAATTAAAAGCTTCTTTGTCTTCTTATTGTTTAAATCTACTAGGTCAGTAATCACTAATAAATAAATTCCATTAGAGAGATGTGAGACATCAAAAAGCTCTCTCTTTAATTGAGTTGATATCAGCTGACCCTGAATACTAAAAATCTCCACTTTATAATTAAGTTGATATGATACATCTATTCTGAAAAAATCTTTCGTAGGGTTAGGGTAAATTAGTATTGAAGAGTTACTTACATCTTGTTCGAAGGTACTTAGTGTTGATTGAATTTCAAAGTTGTGAGTGTTGATGTCGAAATAAATAGAATTAAGTGCACTTACTTGTATTCGTGCATTAGTAGTCGAAATATTTGGTAATATAACCATAGCGAATCCATTATTAGCTGTGCTTTCAAGGAGTGAAATGGGATAAGTAAATCCACCATCAGTTGACAATCTGATTGTAACATTTTGCGTATTTATTGGTAAAGTGTCAGTGCCATTCACATCCCAGGTCACCATTTGGCTTGAACCTCCAGGATAAATAATTCCATTTGTATTTTGGCTAGTAACTACAAAGGGGCCAGCATCCGCAACTGTAATTTGTATATCGTCTGAATTAATACCACTGGCATTAATCATTTTACCATTATATAATATCTGATGATTGTCATTCACCGTCAATCTAATGTCCATGATTCGAGCTTGACTAGGAAGTTGTTCTTGATTGTTGAAATTATTATTGGCAACAATATCACTTATTTTTGGAAATGTTCTACTTGAAATCGTAGTGGGTAGCAAACGCTGAAAAATAGCACCATGCAAATCGTCAGCCACAGGAATCGTTTGTGCAATTCCACGATTCATATTATCCCAAACATAGGTTAAATTATCATTTGCATCGGCATCACTTGCAATACCTGTCAATGTAAAAGGTGTGTTAATTGGAATCACAACATCAGCACCTGCATAGACGGAAGGAATATTATTACCTGTTGGGATTTTGTTACCTGTAGTAAAAATATCATTTAATAAAAAATTAGCCAATTGATGATAAGATATAGCATGCGCATGACCTTGAGCATTTCCACCTTGAATAGTCCAAGCACCATTTTCTGGTTCATAATTACTATTGTCGCTATGATTAATGGTATGAGATTGACTTAATTGATGACCTATTTCATGACGGGTCACAGGAATATCAAGTCCACCTGATAAACCTGATTTTAAACCTCCAGCACAACCGCCACCAAACGGACTTCCTGCAATCACATGACTAATATCGTAATTTTCCGAACCGATGATATTATCAATAACACTAGCTTGTTGGCTTAATATAATGTTTGCATTTGTACAACCACCAGAACCTGCGGGTAATGTGCCCCAAGGATCTGTAGCAGCATTAAGAAATATAAGTTGATCGTTATTTGGAATGATTTCAAAACGAACACAATATTCTCTTCCATAAATATCATTAATCTCTTCTATCCATTGATCCAATAAAGCTGCTGTTGCTGTTTTTCCGCCATTTTGTGAGGTAAATTCTCCTGTTGTAGAAACCGCTAATCTAAGAACTCGCAAGTTATCGCCTCTTTTAAAATTAGTGCCTAGAAACGATGAGGGGCAATAAGGAAGTTTTGCGGTATTTACATTTTCTGGATAAAAATTGTATAATTTAGGTGAACCATTAATATTTGCATCTGAATCATAAATGCCATCTTTCGTAAATTCAAAACCAAACAAATTAGCTACTTGATTCATAGGATATAAATTCAGTGCATTAGGCCAACTCCATCCTAAACCTGCAATCAATATTGAACCGCCATTTGCGACAAAGTTATCTAACGCAGTTAACTCTTCGGCTAAATAAGGTTGTGAACCATTCCAATCATTTCCTAAAATTAAAACATCTGTATTGGCTAGCGATGCGCTCGTAATATTTCCACTCAATGTATTAAAAGTGTAATTATCAGCGATTAATGTGTTTTTCAACGTACTGATATTGTTATTATTGACCCAACCTTCCTTTAAGGTAACTCGCTTACTTCCAGGATTTAACCAACCAATCGCATTAGTTAGAAACGTTAAATTGTCATACGAATTGATACTATTATTAGACAATAAACCTTCGTGCCCAATAGCAATTACTTTCCCATTTTGATATTGCGTAGCTACGGAATAGTTGTATTTCGGAATATTACAAGAACTACTTGATACTATAGGCGTGACATTTTGATTGATAGGCAATAAGTGTCCAGGAAGAGCATCAGGAATGAAAAGGGTATCAACATTAGTAAAAATGTCTGATAAATTTTGAGAAAAGGCATTACTGCTTATCAAAACTAATAAACTAATTAAAATTCTTATATTCATAAATAAGTATTAATTAATAAAGGGTTCGTTCGTTTTAATATTTGCTAACGAGTGCCTATATAGAAAGTAGTGTTTTACAAGCTATTTTCTTTATAAAAATTCTATTAGCCCTTAAAAATACTTAAAAATTTTAAATAGTAACTAATGCAGCTATTTTTTATATGGGCTGTTGTGTTTAGTTTTTTAAAATCAA
>JANQTG010000241.1 GCA_030731855.1 Cellulophaga sp.
GTGGATCATCAAATAAGCACTTAAAATTAGAACAAAAAAAACCTCGATTTTTCAATCGAGGTTTTAAGAAATTTAGATGTTTACTTTATGACTTTCCTAAATAATAACTATACATAGCCACTACTCCATCCGTAATCTTCATTTTATATTCCCAACCCATAGCTTTTAGCTTGCTTACATCTGTACGTTTCACCATAGTTCCATCGGGTTTATCTGTATTAAATACAAAATCGCCTTTAAAACCAACTGTTGATTTAATGAGTAATGCCAAATCGGCTATGCTAATGTCGCTACCTGTTCCTATATTAATATGGGTATTTCTAATTTCTTTTAAACCTTCTGAATAAGTATCTTTAAAATTACGTTCTTTCATCATAAAAACGCAGGCATCTGCCATATCTTCGGACCATAAAAATTCTCTTTTAGGCTTACCACTGCCCCAAATTTCCACAGCAACTTTAGTATCCTTCTTTTTCTGAATACCAAATTGTGCTAAAATTTTTAAAACCTCAGATTGTTTCGCATTTCCATCGATCCCATTAATAGGTAATTTATTTAAATCGCTTTTAATAAACTCCCAATCATTATCTTCTAAGGCTTTACCTAAGGCTACTTTTCGAATTAGTGCTGGTAATACATGCGATTTTTCTAAATCGAAATTATCATTTGGCCCATACAAATTAGTAGGCATTACCGAAATAAAATTGGTACCGTATTGCAAATTGTAACTTTCGCACATTTTTATACCAGCGATTTTGGCGATGGCATACGGTTCATTGGTATATTCTAAGGTATCAGTAAGCAAAAAAGACTCCTTCATGGGCTGTGGACATTCCTTAGGATAAATACACGTGCTTCCTAAAAAGAGTAATTTTTTTACCTTGTGCAAATAGGCCTGATGAATCACATTATTCTGAATCATTAGGTTTTCATAAATAAAGTCTGCGCGGTAGGTATTATTTGCAACAATCCCACCCACTTTTGCCGCTGCCAGAATCACATAGGCTGGTTTTTCTATTTCGAAAAACTTCGCTACGGCTTGTGCATCGACTAAATCTAACTCCGAGTGAGTTTTGGTTATCAGGTTAGTGTAGCCTTTCGCACTCAAATTTTTTACAATAGCACTACCGACTAGACCACGATGACCAGCAATATAAATTTTCGCATTTTTTTTCATGATGCTTATTCAAAATAGTTTAAAATACGATAACCACCATCTTTTAAATATTGCTCTTTGTGCATTAATTTTAAATCGCTCTGAACCATATCTTTTACTAAATCTGGAAGTTCATATTCTACCGTCCAACCTAATTTGGTTTTTGCTTTCGTAGGATCACCAATTAATAGTTCTACTTCAGTAGGTCTAAAGTATTTAGGATCAATGGCTAACACTTGTTTCCCAATTTCTAACTGATAATCAGGGTGGTTACATTTTACTACATAGGCTTTTTCATCAACACCAGTACCCTTAAATTCTAGTTCTATTCCCGCTTCTGCAAAACTCATACGCACAAATTCCCGTACTTTAGTGGTTTTACCGGTTGCGATGACCCAATCCTCAGCGGTATCGGCTTGCAAAATCATCCACATCATACGCACATAATCTTTTGCATGACCCCAATCGCGCTCAGCATCTAAATTACCTAGGTAAAATTTATCTTGTAAACCTAAAGCAATTTTAGCGGTAGCTCTCGTAATCTTTCTTGTTACGAAAGTTTCACCTCTAATAGGCGATTCGTGGTTGAATAAGATACCGTTGCAAGCATACATTCCGTAGGCTTCTCTATAATTTACAGTAATCCAATAGGCATACATTTTAGCAACTGCATACGGACTACGTGGGTAAAAAGGTGTAGTTTCTGACTGCGGTACTTCTTGTACTTTACCATATAATTCGGAGGTTGAAGCTTGGTATATTCTGGTCTTTTCTGATAAGCCTAACATTCTTACTGCTTCCAATAAACGCAAGGTTCCTATACCATCGGCATTTGCCGTATATTCCGGTACTTCAAACGATACATGAACATGGCTCATAGCCGCTAAGTTATAAATTTCATCGGGCTGTATTTCTTGAATCAAACGGATTAAGTTAGTGCTGTCCGTCATATCTCCGTAATGCAAAATAAAATTTCTATTTTCTACATGGGGATCTTGGTATAAATGATCTATCCTGTCGGTGTTAAACAAGGAAGATCTTCGTTTAAGACCATGTACTATGTATCCTTTTTTTAATAGAAATTCACTCAAATAGGCTCCATCTTGGCCTGTTACTCCAGTGATTAGGGCAATTTTTGGCATGTGTTTAATTTTTAAGTTTGCAAATATCTTAATCTAAACGTTGCTTTTTAAATAAAATTCTATCAAAAGCTAAAAAATTGGATGATTGGGTGCTGGGTGAAAAAATACGAAAGTAGAAATTAGAAGTACGAAATAGTATTAAGTAGTAAGTATTAAGTACCAAGTGTGAGGCTAAAAAAATGTGAGATTAGCAGTACGAAATAATAAAAAGTACTAAGTGTTTTTACCCCTATAAAACAAGGCTAAAAAAATTTCATCTAGAAAAACCAACCATACAGCCTAATTCGACTTTAAAGTATTTTATTTTTCATTTATTTGCACAAAATAATTACCAATGATTAGTCAACATCTACAGCAATTGGGCTTAGGTTCTTCGTTTAATGCTATAGAGGCGCATTCCTTAGCCGATTTTTCTATAGGAGACTATGTTAAAGAATATCAGTTATTTTACACCGGTAGGCACGCCATTCGGCATTTAATCGATGCGCTATCTAACACAAAAAAAATACAGACTATTTGGCTTCCTGAGTACTACTGCCAGCATGTTACTGCTTGGTTGCGAAAAGTATATGAAAACCGTATTTCAACCTATGCTATAAACCCCTTTAACCCTAAAGCCGATGCAGATATTTATAGCTTTGCCAGTGCTGACGACTTCGTTATTTTGAATAATTTTTGGGGCCTTTATACCTATAAAATTCCTCAGCAAAAAAATAGACCTATTTATATTGAAGACCACTCCCATGGTTGGTTAAGTAAACCCTGTTTACAGAGTACTGCCGACTATTGCTTTGCCTCATTACGAAAAAGTTTACCTATTCCGCTGGGAGGTATTATTTGGAGTAACAGCTTAAAATTACCAAAACCCGCAGCAAATACCGATGCACAAACCGAATTTATGACTGCTTGGGATGAAATTACCAAAGCAATGGCACTAAAAACTGCCTTACTTAAAGGGGATAATACCATACAAAAGAGTGATTACTTGAACATCATTACTAAATTTGAATATTTTCTACATGAACAACACAGCGTAGTAGCTGTTAGTAAAATACATAAAGAAATTTTAGTCCAATTTTTATCGAGAGATTACGGCTATTACAAAAAAGAAAATTTGGCTTTTTTAAAACAATATCTTTTAGACACTGAAAATTTTAAAGTACTCTATTCTAAAAATGATTTTACCTTTGGACTTCCATTAGTTTTTAAAGATCGTGAAAATTTAAATAAGGTAAAAAAAGAACTAGTCGAAAACGATATTTACCCGTCTGAGCTTTGGCCAGATAATCATTGTACAACAGATTTAAAATACCTTTTAAATATTCATGTAGATTTTAGATATACTCTTGAAGATATGAATCATATTGCAACCACACTTAACACTTATATTAAAAAACACTTGTAACCATATGTACACTCAATTTTTTAAACGCATTCTTGATTTAATTATCGCTTCAATTGCTTTTCTACTTTTATCGCCTTTTTTTATAGGCGTAGCGATCACCTTAATAATTACCAATAATGGTAAACCATTCTTTTTTCACCCCAGACCGGGTAAAAACGGAGACATATTCAAAGTCATAAAGTTTAAGTCGATGAATGATAAAAAAGATGAAAACGGTGAATTTTTAGACTTTCATTTGCGCGTAACCAAATTCGGGAATTTCATTCGGAAATATTCTTTAGATGAAATACCTCAATTACTAAATGTGTTAAAGGGAGATATGAGTTTAATTGGCCCAAGACCTTTATTAGTACAATATTTACCACTATATAACCATGAACAGGCGAAACGCCACAATGTAAAACCAGGTATTACGGGCTGGGCACAAGTTAACGGGAGAAACGCTATTTCTTGGGAAAAAAAGTTTGAGTTAGATGTTTGGTATGTTGAAAACATCTCATTTGCTTTAGATGTTAAAATACTTTTTATGACTTTAAAGAAAGTTATTATTAGAGAAGGTGTTAACTCCGATGAAAACTTGAATATGAGTACCTTTATGGGCAGTAAATAGATAAACAAAAGTATTTTAGCATGGATAAAAAAAACGCAGTAATACTAGGAGGAGGCACTTATGGTGAGGTGTTTTTAACTTATTTACTAGAGCAAGGATTTAATATTGTCGGCTTTTTTGATGATAATAAAGTTAGAGAAGGAGAAATATTACATGGCGTACCTGTATTAGGTACTTTTGAAGATTTACTATTAAATAATGATCCAAAAAAAATTAATCAAGTATTTTGCCCGATTGGAGACAATAAAATTAGAACCAAATATTTAACGATACTAAGAAATAAAGGATTTGAGATTCCAAATTTTATCCATGAGTCTGTTATACTTTCTAAAGATATAATCATAGGTCAAGGCGTGTATTTATTACCAGGCGTTATTATAATGCCACACACAACTATTAAAGATTTTGTTATTGTAAGCATGGGCAGCCGTGTAGCCCACCATACTATTTTAGATGAAGGCACTTTTATTTCAACTGGTGTTAATGTTGGTGCTAGTATTCATATCGCAAAAAAAGCGTTTTTAGGCATTAGTGCTACGATAATGACTGGTGTAAAGAATATTGGAGAGAATGCCATAGTAGGCTCAGGTGCTGTGGTTATTAGAGATGTTAAAGCAAACCATATTGTTGCGGGAGTACCTGCTAAAACACTACGTGTTATTAAAAAGAAAAAAGATAGCCCCCCATTAAATGATACACATAAAATTAACGTTAAAGAGATGGAAATTGTGGGGTACAGCTTAACATGTTTAAACTTAAAAACACTTGAAGACATAGAACAGTATAAAAAATACTTATTAAATTTTAAAGGCTACGATGCTTTTTATAAAACCGAATTGTTTGATGCAAAAAGTACCGAAACCGATCAGTTAAAATATTTTATCCTAAAAAAAGAAGAAGAAGTACTCGTGCTAATGCCTTTTTCTATGAGAAAAATTATCATCCATAGCAAAGACACTAGTTATAGCGATGTGAGCGCTTTTTATGGGTATAGTGGCCCCTTATTTAATCCTAAAATTATTGATACAGATTTAAAATGTTTTTGGCATTTGGCAGATACTTGGTACCAAAAAAATAAAGTAATTTCAGAATTTATGCGTTTTAATTTAGGCGGAAACTACCATCAGTATTCTGGAATTTTAAAACCTACCCTGAATAATGTAATAGGCGAAATTTTAAAAGATGAACATACGCAGTGGTTGGCTTTTCCTTCAAAAGTGCGAAATAATTATAGAAAAGCGATGAATCATGGTTTGGTTGCTAAAATTTATCACCAAGAAATTACCGAGAAAATTATTGGCATTTTTTATGATATTTATATCCGTACCATGGAGCGTAATAAAGCGGAAAACAATTACTTTTTTAGCTTAAATTACTTTAAAGATCTCATTCTAAACAATCCAGAAAATACCCTTTTAATTTTAATTTGTAAGGACGATGTGCCCATTTCGACGGAATTGATATTATTAAATAAACATACCATGTATTCTTTTTTAGGAGGCACTGTTGCTGAATTTTTTAATTTACGTCCCAATGATTTTTTAAAAATGGAAGCGATGAAATGGGGTCGTACCAATGGGTTTATAAAGTATATTTTAGGTGGTGGTAGAGCAAATGAAGACAGCCTATATAAGTACAAAAAAAGTTTTTTTCCCAACACGGAAGATGTGGTGTATTACACCGGTCGAAAAATTATAAATGAAGTAGTTTATGAAAAATTAGTGACCATGAATTTAAAATACCAGTATACCATTAATGCTATTGATATTAAAAACCAATATTTTCCGTTATATAGAAAGGAAATTTTATAAGGTTTAAAAATAAATTTTTAGTAAAAAACAATCTTAATGTATTTATCCCGAACTACAATAACTAATTTTTTTATAAATCTCAAGTATGAAGGATCTTAAAAATAAACTGTTTTGGGGTATTGACTGGATGAAAGGCAGCCCTTTACAAAAAAATGTACAAGAAATATCAGCCTGTTTAGCGATCACATCAAAAGCAACTCTTAATAACAAAATTCAACCAAAACTCACTACTTTATTAGATGTAGCCGTTGAAAATTTAAGGTATTATAAAAACCAAAAAAATTATACTTCATTAAGTGATTTCCCTGTCATCAATAAAAGTATCATCAAAGAAAACTTTAATAATTTTGTCATTCAACCTGAAAAACCTGAAAAAATTTACAAAGTGAGTACTAGTGGTTCTACAGGTATTCCATTTTCTATATATCAATCTAAACGAAAAAAAATAAGAAATACTGCCGACACGCTTTACTTTAGTAAAGCGGCAGGTTTTGAGATCGGAGATCGCCTCCTTTATTTAAGATTATGGAGTGCTTATTACAAAAAAAAAGAATTTATTGCTAAGCTTCAGAATATTCAACAACTAGATGTTAGTGATTTATATGATGAAACATACATTAAACAACTACTTTTTAAATTAGAAAAAAATAAACATACCAAAGGATGGCTAGGATATGGTTCTGGTTTTGAAACTATTTGTCAGTATTTAGATAAGATTAAATCTCCAAAATTACAGTGTAATATTACTTCTAGCATAGCTATAGCAGAGTATTTAAGTCCTGCGGTAAAAGAAAAAATGGAATATTATTTTCAATGCCCTACGGTCTCAAGATATTCAAATGTAGAAAATGGTATTATAGCACAGCAATTACCTAATGAAGACAATTTTACCATTAATTGGGCAAGTTACATTGTAGAAATTTTAGATTTAGAGTTAGACATTCCTGCTAAAATTGGTGAAATAGGTAGAATCGTAATCACAGATCTTTATAACCATACTACACCTATTATTAGATATGATACTGGCGATATTGGAGCTTTTGAAGCTACTGAAACTGACTCAGTTCCAAAATTAAAAAGTATACAAGGTAGAAAAATGGATGCCTTATTTGCGACAAATGGTTCACTTGTAAATCCATTTATAATGTGCAGCCATGTTTATGAATTTCCAGAATTAGAACAAATACAATACCTACAACTTTCTAAAAATGACTACACTATTAAAGTAAATTCTAAAAATAAATTTATTAGAGAAGCTGAGCTTTTATCTTTATTTAAAAACGTGGTTGGTGAAGAAGCTAATATTACAATCGAATATGTAGATGAAATCCCTTCACTAAAATCTGGAAAAAGAAAATTAACAGTAAATCTCTCTAAACTGTAATTAAAGTTATCAATCAACATATGAATAAAAAAACCACAAATATATTATTTACCTGCGCAGGCCGAAGAAACTACTTGATTAATTATTTTAAAGAGGTGCTAAAAGGTGACGGAAAAATTTTTGCAGGGGATTATCAAAAAGATGCACCATCATTAATTGATGCTGATGTTGCCATTCAAATGCCAAGAGTTGATGATATAAACTATATTACTTTTTTAAAAAAAATATGTACAGAAAATGCCATAGATGCAGTAATATCTTTAAATGATCTAGAATTACCTTTACTTTCAAAGCATAAAAAAGAACTAGAAAATAATGGCCAACTAGTTATAATTTCTGATAGCTCGGTTATAGAAATAGCCTTTGATAAGTGGCAAACTTACGAGTTTTTAAAATCTAATAAGTTTAAAACACCTAAAACATATATAAGTTTAAAGAAAGCTATAATTGATTTGAGTGATGAAAAAATTAATTTCCCTTTAGTTTTAAAACCTAGATGGGGAAGTGGTTCCATAAATATTGATATTGTAGAAACCCTAGAAGAACTTGATTTAGCCTATAGACTTCAAAAAATAAAATTATCAAGAACAATACTGGCGGATGTCTCTAAAAGCACCTTGGATGAATCCATATTAATTCAAGAGAAAATAAATGGTACAGAATACGGTATGGATATTTTAAATGATTTAAATACCGATTATATAGGTAGCTTTGCAAGGGAAAAACTATCTATGAGGTCTGGCGAGACGGATAAGGCTAAGTCCGTTATAAAACCTGAACTAGAGGAAGTAGGAGAGAAAATATCAAAAAACCTTAAACATATTGGAAATTTAGATATTGATGTATTTGTAAATGACTTAGGCGTGTACGTTCTAGAATTAAATCCAAGGTTTGGAGGAGGTTATCCGTTTTCGCATCAGGCGGGAATCAATACGGCTGCGATATATATTGAATGGATTAAAGGAAATACTAGCATTAGTAAATTCATTAATTACAGAGAAAATATTGCATTTTCAAAATGCGATCGATTGATACAAATTAAAAATATTTAATTATGATATCACAAAATTTAAGAAATAAGGCGTTCTGGCTATTTGACGAATTAAAAGGCGGAAAAATAAAAGCTCATTTAAAAGAACAAAAACAGTGCATTGAACAGCCAAATTCTTCTAAAGCCAAAACTATAAAAGATGGTCATTTAAGTGCACTTCTGAATCATGCAGCACGAACTA
>JANQTG010000242.1 GCA_030731855.1 Cellulophaga sp.
CCCCTGCATTTCGCGAAAAGCGACATTTCGGGAAAAGAGCTTCCCTACAAAGGTCTTGGACACAATCCCCAATTTTAGCTTTCCATTCCGTTAACCCGATCCGCTGCGCTGGAACGGGACACTTCATTACAGAGCCAAAACTGTGAATAGCGTCCGCCAAATCGGAATTCTAGTATTCATTTGGTACCGCTTCCTATGTTTTTGTATTTCACAAAAGCCTTTAGACTTACATCCGCACCCTCGTCGTTATCCCCTTTTTTTGACAGCAAAATACCAACATTTTGAAGTTGAACGGACTGCATAAACCGTTCTCGCTACGCTTCACTTTTTATAAGTCCTTATCAATTCCAAATATTGAAAATGTATCAGCAACAAAAAAAGGTAACAGCGAGGGCGCTATGGGAAGTAAATCTAAAATGAAGCTTATGAAATCTTACAAAAACATCAAAAAGGAAGCGGCACCAAAAAAAACAAAAAAGGAAAACGCTCAAGATATAATAAGTAAATCAATTCAAAAAAATATAAAAACATACTGTCTGAATGGTTCAGATAGATTTTAATTAATTCTTTAACTATTTTATTATGGGTACTTTAAAAAATCACGTACAGTTAATTGGAAACATTGGACAAGAGCCAACCATTACAAACCTTGAAAGCGGTAAAAAAGTAGCACGTTTTTCATTGGCTACAAACGAGTATTACAAAGATGCCAAAGGCGAAAAACAAACGGAGACCAATTGGCATACTGTAGTTGCTTGGGGAAAGACTGCTGAAATTATCGAAAAATTTGTAAGCAAGGGTAAAGAACTAGGTGTTACAGGGAAACTTAAAACCCGAACCTATACAACCGATGATGGCAATGAACGCTATGTAACAGAGGTTGAAGCAAATGAAATCCTATTACTTGGAAATAAAAACGATAAGTAGGATTCAAAAATTAAAGAGGGAGTAGCCTTGGAAAGATTCGCCCTCTTATTCATTATTAACACTCTAATACTATTAAGAATGAAAGCACAAGTTAACGAAATTAAAGAAGGATTGCAACATTTTCACGGTACTGAAATGTTCTATCAAATCCCATTATTACGAACCCGATTTACGGACGGACTAAAATATTTATCCGATGTGGCAGAATGTTTTTGGCTGATTACGGACACATCCGTAATTGCAAAAAGCTTGATGAATAGAAGCGAATTTGTAACCATAGACTTTAAAAGATTGTCCGAAGAAAAACAGGATTATACAGGTTTTGAAGCTGAAATTATTTACACCGATGGCAACGATAATATTCTCGAAAAACACGGATATAGAGTAACCGATTTTCCGCTTGATGAACTGCGTTTATTTTTTGTAAATAATACGCTGATGTTACCAAGCGAATACTAAAATCTAAAGCTATGGTATATCTCAATTTTACAGACCTAAACGAGGAAGCTCAAAACCGACTTTTGGAGGCTTCAAAAAAAGATGTGGAACGAAAATTTGGGGATAGTATTCGCAAATACGTAAAAGAAAATTACACCTGTTTTGAAACGATGGTAGAAGAAGCCTGTCCTGAGCTTAGTCGAATGGAAGCAATGCGGAACCTATATTCCTATAAATTCGTTTTCAATATCTAATTTTTCTAACTAATTAATTCAAGCACCACTAAATTTTTAGAGGTGTTTTTTTATTCGATGTATTCTAAGTCCATAAAAAAGTGTACCTTTATTTGGCTGAAAATCAGCATTCAATTTTATGTAAGGTTATCCATTTTTTACTTTCGCCGAT
>JANQTG010000243.1:0-3810 GCA_030731855.1 Cellulophaga sp.
GTTAAGGATCGTATTAGAACGTTTAGCGCTAATAGTTTTTAAAATAAATGTATAGCTATAAACTAATTTTGAAGTACGCTTATGATGGCTTTTTAAAACAATTATTAGCCTTTAAAATGAAGAAAAATCAAATAATATTGAATAAACTATCTAGCCGGCAAGTAAAAACAAAACGATGCTCCTTTACCTAGTTCACTTTCAGCAATAATGTGTCCATTGTGGTTTTGAACTATTTTTTTACAAATGGCTAAACCAATTCCCGTACCTGAATATTCACTTTTTTGATGTAAGCGTTGAAAAAGTTCAAATATTTTTTCGGCATGTTCTTGGTCAAAACCGATACCATTATCTAATACGGAAATTCTATAATACGATTTCGATTTTTTTATAAAGTCGTCAGTGATTTCATTTTTATTTAATTTTTTACTTGAAATAATAATCTTCGGATCTTCAATACCTTTATATTTGATGGCGTTTGAAATTAAATTATTAAAAAGTTGTTCCATTTGAAACGGAATTGCCTTTACAGTAGGCAATTCATCTATCGCTATATGAATATTTGATGCTGTAATTCGATCTTCAAGATCTTCCATTACTTTCTCTAAAACCTGGTTGAGATTTGTTTCATCAAAGTCGTTTTTAGTTTTGTTGATGCGAGAATAAGAAAGCAAATACTTTATAAGTAACCGCATCCGTTCCGAAGATGTGTTTATCTTCTGAAAATAGGCCTTACTTTTATCCGACATTTTTTCTAAATCTTCATCGGCAATTCGTGAAATAAACATTTGAATTTTTCGAATAGGCTCCTGCAAATCATGACTTGCAACTCTATTAAATGATTCTAGCTCAGCATTAGAACGTTTTAATTCTTGATTTTTATCTTTTAATTTAAGTTCTGTTTTTATGACGCTAGTAACATCTTGTACCACACCAATTAATTGATTATTCTGAAAGTGTCCCCAAGTTTTAAAGTGCCGGAGCTTATTTAGTTTTGTGATTACTCGGTAATTTAAAGAAAAGGCTTTGTTGTTTTCTTTAGCTATAGTAAGTTCATTTTCATAACGACTTAAGTCATTAGTATGAATAAATTCTTTAAAAGCTTCATGTGTTTTTTCAAAAGCACTCGGATCACAATCTAACAGCTTGTAAAAATTATCTGAAATTGCTGATTCATCAGCGTTATCACTCCAACGGTAACTTCCTATTTGGGCTATATATTCGGCATCACTTAAAATGGTGTTTTGTACTTTTAATTGCTCGTTGGTAACTATAATTTTTTGTTCGTTTTCTTTTTCTTTTGTTATGTTTCTAGAAGTTACACAAATACCATCGCCTGTTTTTATCACGAATGTATCGAACCAGAATAACTCTTCATTGAAAACATAATGTCTTTTGTAAGTATTTACTTTATTATTGATTATAGTATCTTTAAAGATTTCAAAAACACCATCATTCATTAGAAAAGGATAGACTTCTGAGATTTTTTTATGTAGAATTTCGGATGCAATATCACCAGTAGCATTTTTAATTTCTTCATTCGTATATAAAATTATAAAATCTATAATGTTTCCATTTGAGTCTTTAACAGGTTCAAAATAACTAACGACATTATTAGTGCTTTTTATTACACTTTGTAAAAACTCTTCGGTATCTTTTAGTTCTTCATATTGCTGGCGTAATTTTTCGTTTAAATCATTTAAACGAGCAACAGATGCTTTCTCAAAACTAGTATTTTTGGCAATTACTAAAAGTCCGTCTGCCATTGGTCTTATGTTCGATTCTAACCAAATTACCTCGCCATTTAAGGATATTTGTCTATTTAAGTTGAAAAATTTTTTTTCAGTAAAAGCGGTAATTAGTTTTTCATATTCCCCATGCAATTTAACAAAAGGCAGAACTTCGCTTATTAATTTGCCTTTCATTTTCTCAGGATCTAAATTAAAATCTATTTTATTTCTTTCGTTGGCATATTTTACCCTAAAATCTACCACTTGGTTGTCATCATCATACACAGGATCATAATAATTTATGATATTTTCGGTATTTGCTAAAACATTTGCGAGAAACGCTTCAGCAGTAGCTCTGTTTTTACGTTCGCTATTAATCTTTAAAAAGGATATGATAAATACTGTCAAAGCAAAAATGCCTAAAAGCAAAATCATAATAGGGGTTAACAGTGCTTGTGATTGGTATTCTTTTTTTCGCTCCTGAAGCAGATTATCCTCATGGGTTAGCATATTATTTTTACCTTGATTAAGCGAAGCCATTATTTGGGCAATATCATCAATTTTAGTCACTAAGTGTTTAGAAAGTCGTATGGTATTTTTTTGTGAGTTCGGAATAAGACCTAAAGCGGTTACCAAATCTTGCTGCAGGGCTTCAACCTGATCTAAATGTTTTATTTGTTCTGGATTATCAGAAACCAGTAGTTTAAGTTTTTGTAGTGAGTTTTCGGCATTTATTAAATATTTTTGAAAACTAGCGCTATAAATTAGGGTATCTTTTTGGAGTAAATTTTTTAATTGTGCAGACTCCATTTGCGTATAGTTGGCAAACAAAGTGTTTATTTCTTTCTCCACCTCTAGGGTGTGCGAAATAGCATTAGAAGCATTTTTTAAGTCTACCGTTTTAAGATAGCTTACAATACCAAGAAATATAAGTAAGGCAATAGTCGATATAATTAAAACAACGTATAGCTTGGTGGAAGAAATAAATGTTTTAAAATTCATGGTATTTCATGGTATTTTGCTAAATTCTCAGTAAAAAATTATCACGGTTAAGTGTTGAGGTATGGTATTGCCAATTAAGTTGCAATACCTTGTCGATAGCGGCTTTTAAATCGGAAAACTTGTTTGGTTTGTTAATGTAAACATTGGCGCCACAAATAAATGTTTCTTCAATATCTACCTCTGATGATGAAGTAGAATAGATAGCCACAGAAATAGCCTTTAATTTATCGTTTTCTTTAATTTCTTTTAAGCATTGCATTCCGTTTTTAACGGGCATGTTTAAATCTAAAAAAATAACCTCTGGTAAAATAATATTAGGTAAGGTTAAATAATCCATAAGTTCTTTGCCGTTTATAAATAACGACAACTTTGTATGTATTTTAAGCTCATCGATAGCATCTTTAAATAATAATCTGTCGTCTTCGTCATCATCTGCAAGTGCTACATTTAAGGTGTGTAAGGCCATATTTGGTTGAGTATTATGACATTATCTTTCTCTCTTTTCTTTTTTTTATAATTTTTTGAAAAGCAGATGGAGTTAAGCCTGTTGTTTTTTTAAATTGAGCTGATAAATGTGCAACACTACTGTAATTTAATTTGAAGGCAATCTCAGTTAGCGTTAAACTATTTTCTATAATAGTACTTTTTACAATATCAATTTTCTTTAAAATAACGAAATTTTCTATGGAAGTAAAAGTCGTTTCTGAAAAAATATTCGATAAATAAGGGTACGAATAGTCTAGCTGTTCTGCTAAATAAGTAGAAATATTGTATTTCTTATAATTGTCTTCATCATTAATTAACATGGTAATGGCGTCTTTTATACGTTGTACTAAAGCCATTTGCTGGTTGCTAATGATTTCAATTCCGTAGCTTGCCAGTTCTTTTTCAATGATTTCTAAACTAACCGTATGGGGTAATGTATTTATTTGTACCTCCCCTAAACCGTGAATGGTATAGTTTACACCTAAAGCATCTAATTGCTGAGATAAAACTTTTTTAGATAAAATATTAAAATCGAATTTTAGGTTGATTCTCATAGTTAATGTAAAACAAATACCACTTTAAAATCAGCGAAATT
>JANQTG010000243.1:3910-7686 GCA_030731855.1 Cellulophaga sp.
TTTAAAATTAGCTTTAGGTATTTCGGCAAAAAATGCGGCTAAATCTGAAACGTTTGCTGGGCTATAATTTGCTAAAACGGTTCCTTTACTGTTGTCATTTGTGGTGATAACGTACAAAATAGACATGTCTGATGGGTTACTGGCACCTTCAAATCTAAATTCTTCATCTACAGTAATATCTTTTGGATGATATTCTTTTTTAGTTTCTACATCAATCAAAATAGCCTCTTTTGCTCTGTAATTACTTGTGTAACCAAGCTTTTGGTATTTATTGATGTAAGCTGTTTCACTTTTAGGATTTTCCATCTGTTATTGTTCTAATTAAAAAGGACAAAAGCTTTTATGAAGAAGTTTTTGTCCTGAATTTTTAAGATCGTGTTATGCTGCTATTTTTTAATTGTTCGCATCTGAATTATCGTCAATCTCATCTTCTATTTCTTCGACACCTTCTTCTATATCGTCTCCGATATCTTCAACACCTTCTTCAATTTTTTCTCCGGCCGTTTTGTCTTCTCTACAGCTCGTAAAAGTTGAAATTGATAATGTAAAAAATAAAAATAAAAGGGTGGATAATAATGATTTTTTCATGGTATTTATTTTATGGGTTAGGTGATGATAACTATTTTTTATATTTTTTTTCTTCCTGTGATAAGCGATATTACAAAGAGTACTAAGAATATAAAAAATAATATTTTAGCGATACTGGCTGCACCTGCTGCGATGCCTCCAAAACCGAATACGGCCGCTATTATGGCCAAAATTATAAAGGTAACTGTCCAACGTAACATAGTTTTATTTTTAGGTTTATAATGTTAGCACTATGCTAACTGATCACTACAAATTTGTAGATTTTTTAAAACAAGCATTAACCTATTCCGTTATTTTGTTGACGCATAAAGTGTTAGTAACTAAAAAATGGATGCTTTTTGGCATCCATTTTGATAATCTAAGAGATATAGCTAATTACTTTATGCTCTCCATTATTTTTTCTTTAGACAAATCTAACTGAATTTGATTCATTTGCTGTGTTAATAAGGTTGCTGTACTTGGCGGTAAATTAGTTTCTGACAAGACATCTTTATAATCGTTGATGGCCGCTTTTTCTCCACGAATTACTTCTTCTAAAATAGCTTCTTCATCATCTGAAGCAAATAGTGATTTTACATCCATCCACGCTCTGTGTGCTGCGCCTGTGACACTTCCCCCTTTATCTATAGTTTCACCAAAATTGGTTATTTCAGTTTTTAGTTGATGTCCGAAATCATAGCGTTGCTCGGTTTTTTTGTTGAAGAAAGACTTTAAAACACTGTTTTCTGTGTTTTCAGCCGCCTTCTTATAGCCCTTTTCGGCATCGTATGTTTTTTCTAATAAAGTATTTAATTTGTTTCCGATCGTTTCTGTGTATGTACTCATGATATATTTTTTTTATGGAGAGATAATTTTAATTTGATGCTTATCTCTTTGGCATTTATTCAAATTTACCGAAAGTGCGTAAATCAAATTATTTCAAAACAATATAAAATTAACAGGATTGCTTGTAGGTGTCTTTGATGTCGAAAGTCGAATGTTGCTGGATTTTTGGATTTTTTAAAAAGCGAAGCTTTTTTTAATCATTAACAAACAACCCTAGCACTGAGCGGAGTCGAAGTAATCAAAGAACAATCATATAGCCATCGGTTACTTTATCGTTAAACTTTTAGGGAAATCTAAAGTTCTAATAGGGAATGGGATATTAATATTGTTTTTATCGAATGCTTTTTTAATGAAAATCATAGCTT
Organism: Cellulophaga sp.; assembly: GCA_030731855.1. GTDB lineage: Bacteria > Bacteroidota > Bacteroidia > Flavobacteriales > Flavobacteriaceae > Cellulophaga. Next base: position 5,689 of record JANQTG010000243.1, read on the forward strand.
CAGTTTTTGCTTTGGCAACTTCTAGCGCTGAGGTAGAATCGATCCAAAAGCGAGTCTCAAAATTAATACTACTGTCTCCAAATTCTTTATATAGAAATATAACTTCTTCGGGAGAAGCAACGGGCTCAAAACTTTCAAAAATTGTTTTTTGAACTAAATCTCTCACAAATTCTAGATCAGAAGAATAGCCAACACCACAGTGTAAGATAACTCTAGATTGTGAAGTAGATGAAAAGTTTTTAATGGGGTTTTCAAGTACTAATTTGTTGGGCAAATACACTAAATTATTATCGGGTTGCCTAATGGTAACGGCACGTAAGTCTATATCGACTACTTCACCTTCAAAATTATTACTCTCTATCCAATCTCCAAATTTAATTTGTTTAATATAAGAAAGCACAATTCCAGAAAAGGTATTCGATAAGGCGCCTTGTAAGGCCAAACCAACCGCTAAACCAGCAACTCCGGCACCAGCTAAAATTGTGTTTAATGTTTTACTTAAGTCTAGAATACCAAGAACTAGAAAAAGTCCGATTAAAATTATAAAAACCGAAATTAGTTTTGCAATTACGTTCTTCATAGATTTTTGAAGACTACTTTTACTCAAGATTTTTAAGCTTAATCTACTCAAATATTTTGATGCTATCACAACAACAATGAATACAACAATAGCAATCACTATGTTTGGAAGATTAACAATAAATTGATCAAACCAACCATCTAAACGGGTTAACATTTTATCCCAAGCATCGTTTAATTTTAAGGTCATAATAACTATTAGTTTAAAGTATAAAGAGGTTAAGTTGTATTCTGCTAAGTGTAATTATCTAAAAAGTCTGTCCAATAGTACGCGCAGATACTGATAATCTTTTTTGACGCATAATTTATCTTTGTTTAAGCAATTTTAGATAGCGTCCTAAAGCGTCGGAAGTATTGATAACAAACGAATTGTGCTTTAAAAATTAAATACTCTTAACGATTTAAAGTGTATTTAACTTAGTTGAGTTCTAAATTGACAAAAAAATGACTTTAACTATATGTCGTTAAAGTCATTTTAAAAAAACCAACCAAATCTTCTGACGTAAAATTAATCGTAATTTAGAGTATTGTTGTGCTGTATCGATCTTTTGATTAACTGTTTTACAAAGAAATGTATTTAGCTATATTAAGAATACTATTTTTAGACAAATTAACGGGTTATCAAATGATTAGAACACTTTTAAAATTCGCAAAAAAAGTATACCATAAGGTTCTAAAAAGTATTGCTTTTTATCCTGTAGTATTAGCAGTTGCGTTTTTTTTCATCGCTTTACTAATTGTAAAACTAGAAAACTTACCCTTTATAGATGACATAAAAGAAGAGTTTCCTTATATGTTTATTTCAGACTATGAAACCGCCAGAGCTATATTAACAACACTAATTGGAGGAATTATATCTTTAACCGTTTTTAGTTTTTCTATGGTTATGGTAGTACTAAACCAAGCGTCTTCAAATTTTTCCCCCAGGTTGCTTCCGAATTTAGTATCAAATAAAAAGCATCAACTTATTTTGGGTTTCTATATTGGCACCCTACTATATTTCATTTTTATATTAATAGCTTTAGGAGCCGAAGGAATTGAATCTAAATCTATTGGATTATCCACAATGTTAGCGGCTATTTTTGGTGTTGTGTGTGTGGGTTTGTTCGTCTATTTTATTCATAATATTTCTACTGCAATTCAAATAAATAATATCATAGATCGTATTTATAACAGTAGTTCAAAATCTTTAGAAAAATCTTACGAAAAACAGCAGTCTAAAGTAGCGCTTAGGTATTCAGAATCTAACGGTTTTAAGCCTATATTGAGTAATAAAACGGGATATTTTAGTGGTTTTTATGTGAATTTAATGACAGAGAACTTAAAAAATAGTAGCTATCAATTCAATATTTTGCCTTATTTGAATCAACATATTTATGAAGGTGATGTGATTGCAAAAGTATCGGAACATTTAACCGA
>JANQTG010000243.1:7786-25295 GCA_030731855.1 Cellulophaga sp.
ATCAACATATTTATGAAGGTGATGTGATTGCAAAAGTATCGGAACATTTAACCGACGAAGAAGTGAAAGAGCTGCTATTTTGCTTTACCATATCGACCAATAGGCACGATGGTGATGAAGGTATTAGCGGCTTAATAAAATTATCAGAAATAGCGGTAAAAGCGATGTCTCCAGGCATAAACGACCCAGGTACCGCTATTGAAGCGATTGTAAAACTGGGTAAACTATTATACAAAACGGTTGCTTTTGCCAATGCTACATCTCATAAAATGGAACAGAAAAACGTTATAATTGTGACCCATAATATTTCTGTAGACGAACTTTTAAGAATTATTATACAGCCTATTCGGTTTTATGCAAAAGAAGATACTTTAGTGTTATTTCAATTGATAAAAAGTTTACAGTACGTACTTCGAAACCCTAAAATATCAATCGATAATAAACACAGTTTAGAAAGTGAATTAGCGAATTTGAAAATAGATATTCAAGACAATATCAAGAATGAAGCTGATAAAAAGAATTTGTTGAAGGTTTTTTAAAGTAGTAATTATTCGTCTTTAAGTCATCGCTTATGGAATTGGCAGAGAAAGAAGTAAGAACTAAGAGTCAAGAATTTAGAAAAATCCGGTTTAGAAAGGATTATTCTTTGAGTGGAACTTATATTGAAAACTTTTCATGGTTTGCGATTGATCCATAATACGAATTGCCTTAAAAGCTTATAGTGTATCATAAAAAAAGCCAAAACAATCGTGTTGACTGTTTTGGCTTTTTAAAGATTATTGTATGTTATTTAAATATTTTTTTAATCAATAAAATACCACCAAAGTTTTTAAATAGCTTTAATCCGGTTCTTAACCAACTAAACTCGTGCAGGTCTTCTCTAATATCGTATTTTAGACTTTTTAACTCTTCAATACTGATTTTTCTTTCAAGACTCAAAAGTTTTAAATCGAGCTCAATTTCTTCAAACGAAGTGTAATCTCTGTTTTTCATGAGTCAAAATAGGTTTTTGATAGTTTTTTAATGAGGAATTTGTCGATGCCTTTTCGTCCTAAATAAACAAAAATCATCAGTATAAAAAAGCAAATTCCGACATAGAAATATCCTAGCGCAAAATTATCTAAATAAGTTCCTAAGGCAAAAGCCGCAGAAATGGCTAAAAATATGAGTCCCAATGCACACATAGAACCCAAAATAACTAGTTTTAGTGCGTAGGAGGAAAACAATGAAATTTGCTGAAAAATCTTTAGTTCGTAATAGCTACGAGTAGATTTTGCATAGTTTTTCCCAGAGCTAGCTGCTTTACTTGTGGTATTGTCTAAAGCTCTAATGATACTCATAATTTATGATTTCTGTAATTTTTTATTTTTTGCTTTTAACTCAGCTAATTTTTTTTCTAAAGTGCTGATGACGTCATCTGTTTTATGACTTACGTTAGATACGATATTGTCTATCTGCGTATCTAAATTTTCGCGCTGAGATGCTAAAGTGCTGGCAGCTTTCTCTCTTAAATCGTAAGCTGATTCTGCGATAGAATCTCTAGTTTCTAAGGCCTGATTTGCAATCTTTTCTCTTGTTTTTGAACCTTTATCTGGTGCAAATAAAATTCCCAATGCTGCGCCTATGGCCGTACCTGCTAATATTCCTAATAATGTGTTACTGTTGTTGTTCATGGTTTTGATTTTTTTAAATTCACTTTGCAATTGTCTTTCAACTGCTGTTCTGAAACAAAATTAAGGGCTTTATTACCAATAAATTAGCTCGAATAATTTTAAGATTAACTGTAATAGGAATGGGCCAAATGAGTTAATCTTTTTATAAATGAGGTTAAATGATTTTGTATGTATCCCTTAATTTTATAATTAACAATAATTTATAAAAAGCAAAATGCAAACAAAAGAAAACGACCAAAGCACAAAATTTATAAAAGAGCCTGAAGAAAACACACAACAGTTTATAATTCAGAAAAACAAAAAGACAAAACTGGCGGTTATCATTATTCTCGTATTTTTAGTAGTTATAATTACCGGAATTGTCTTGTCAGGGCAATACATTGCTTAATAATTGGCATATGTAAATAAAAAAAAGAGGGATATTTTTAAAAATATCTCTCTTTTTACTTTTATAGTTTATTACGATTTCCACGTTGCTTTAAAGGCAAAATCTTCTTGTGGCATGCGTTCTCTCTCTGCGAGCTCTTGTTGCTGTAATTCTGTAGATAAAGCATCTAATTCGCCACCGTAATACCCTATTGCAATTGCGGTGGTAATATGAAATCCTTCGGGAACATTAAATAATTTTTCTGCTTGTTTCCAATCTACTCCTGCCATGTGGTGCATGGCGATGCCTAAGTATTGAGCCTGCATTGTCATTCCTCCTAACGAAAGGCCTAAATCGTGCAAGGCATGAAAATTTTCTTTACCATCTTCAGTTTCTTTTTTATAGGCTGTAAGCATTAAAAATGGAGCATTTTTCGCCCATTCTTTATTAAAATCGCTTAAACATGATAGTATTTTATCATATCCTTCGGAGTTTTTCTCCGCATAAATAAAACGCCATGGTTGCCTGTTATAACTACTGGCAGACCATCTAACCGCTTCAAAAAGCTGTTTTATATGAGCTTCTTTTAAAGCTAAATCTTTAAAAGTTCTAGGACTATATCGCTGTTTTAATAAAGCAAATATTTCGTAGTCGCATGCTGCTATATTTTGTAACTGAACTTGTTCTGGTGCTGTCATAATCTTTCGTTTTGCTTTTTGTTACAAGTTTACGCCTAAAGTGTGTTTTTGATTGACCCAAAAACTTTTTAGATTAATGCTTTTGAGTTTTTATCTATTAATTTTTGAATAGCAGTAATCGTCTTTAAACTAATGTTGCAAACATTAATTTTCATTACCTTATAGAATGGCTTAACTAACAACTAGCTACTACATACTGTATTATAGCTGTTCGCTGGTTTCTGCTTCTTTCCCATATTCTTCTTTATAAATTTTTAAAATAATTAGAAAAAGGCTGATTAATAAAGGCCCAAAAATTAAACCTATAAATCCGAATAATGGTACCCCTACCATAACGCCAATTAAGGTAATTAATGGGTGAACATCGTCTAGTTTCTGCATAATAAATAAGCGAAGTAAATTATCAGTAGAAGCTACCACAAGGCCACCATAGATTAAAATACCCCATGCGGCAAAATTATCACCTGAAGTTAGGGTAATGATAAAAACCGGAAGAATACCCACTATAGTACCCACAAACGGAATCATAGAGCCTATAAAAACAATAACCGCCCAAAAGAAAGGTTGTTCTATGCCAAAAATCAAAAAACCAATTAAAGCTACGATACCTTGCGCAGCCGCTACCAAAGGAATCCCAATAGCATTTGCTCTTACCATTGATTGTACATCTTTGCCAATTATTTTTAAATTTTTATTCCCGATAGGAATATAATCATACAGTGATTCTTTTAATTTTCTTCTATTGGTGAGCATATAAAATAGCATTACATACATAATACCGATGGCGATAAAAATATTAAAAGTGCCACCTGCAACATTTTGCACATTTTCTGATAATAATGACGACACCGCAGAAGCATCAATCTGAGAGGTAAGGTCATAGCCCATTTTACTTTCAAGAACACCGAGTTGTTCCTTTCCAATTTTTAGTATTTTCTCAGAATTATCAACCACACTTTTTAGTTTATTCCCAAGCATAATACCAATGCCCGATAGCGGAATTAAAATACCGATAAAAGAGGCCAGTAACAATACAGAAACGGCAAGGTTAGGCTTCCAGCCCCTCTCAACCAATGCAGCCATGGGTCTCCTTAATAAAACATAAATGGTAATAGCTCCTAAAACACCTGTTAAATAGGGCAACATGTGATAAAAAATTAGAAAACCTAAAAGAAGGATAAGAAGAATTATAAACAATTGACGAATTGTTCTTGCAGGAATGGCTGTCATATTAATAAGATTATTTGTTTGTTTTTTTAGGTTCGTTTTTTTGTGCTAAATCACTAGGATGTACTATAATACTATATTTTTTGGCATATACATAGGTAAACTCGGCACCAAAAAATAGAATTAAACAAGAATAAGATACCCAAAGTAGAATTAAAACGATGGTACCTGCCGCACCGTAAGTTGATCCCGGATTTGCCTCGCCAAAATAATAGCCTAAAAGCGATTTGCCAATTACGAATAGTACGGCGGTAATTAAAGCACCTTTCCAAACTGTTTTCCACTTTATTTTTATGTCAGGTAAATAGCGAAACATTAAGGCAAAAAGTACGGTTATAATGCCTATTGATATTATAAAGTCTAGAAAATAAGCCAAGTAGAGTAATACATCTGGCAGCATTTTTCTGATGTATTCATTTAAAGCAGCGATACCTGCCGTAACCATAAAACTAATTAAAAGTAAAAAGCCTATGACCAAAATAAAAGCAAAACTACGTGCTCTATCCGTTACTAATTTCCACCAACTAGCATTTGGGTTGGGTGCTACATCCCAAATTTCATTAAGCGAAAGTTTTAATTGATAAAAAGCACCTGTAGCGCCAAATAATAAGGTGCCAATACCGATAATAGTAGCGATCAGGTTTTTGTCTTTATCTAGCGTTTCGGATATCATGGTTTCAATGGAAGCCGCTGCATCACTCCCTAGAGCAGAAGATATCTCGTTGGTTAGTTGCCCTTGTACAATTTCTTGACCCCAAACGGCACCAACAATATTAATAATGATAATTAACAAACCTGGTAAGGATAAAACCGCATAATACGCTACTACAGCACTCAACCGCCAAGGGTTTGCGGCGTCCCAAGCTTTGTAAGTTTCTACAATGAGCGAGGGTAAGTCTTTTAGTTTAAATTTTTTATTATTTTCTTGATCCAAGATCTATTGGTTTTTTTAAATGATGTAAATGATGCGAAAAGTACGGCATGTGTTTTTAGTAAATTAACTGTATCGATTTTATTATTTCTCTTGATTTATTGAAAACTGATATTAGTCATATAATTTCTTATGAACTCTTCATAACTTTAAAAAGCTTTAGAAACACACGATTATGGAAACTAAATTTTTTAATGAAATGCAAAAAGTAGCTGACTTAAATAACGATTGTAAGCACTGGATATCAACATTTAAATTCATGGATGAAGAGCAAATTTTCATAAGAAAACTGCTAGAATCTTATGTTTTTGAACCCAATACGCCTAATCTTTTTGAACGTTTGCAAGATTATAAAATGCGATTAATCGAAGAAAAAAAGCTAATGCAAACAATAGAAAATAAAGTTTTGGCGCATGAAAATATTTTGGGTGGTATGTTAGAATGTAACCAAGAACAAGGTGATGTTGCTTTTTATAACACTCATAATGCGTTAAAAATGGAAGTTTTGCATAGCTTTGAGGCCTTTAAGATTTTAAAGTCTGAAATATTTAACTATGCAGGAGGAATTTTAAAAAATAGAAAACCGGAATACTAAAAAATAAGTAAATGAAACATTCCATTTTTATACTCGCACTATTTATAGTCTCTGGTTGCGCCACTACAAAAATGATCGACACCTATAAAAACCCCGATCATGTAGTTTTTACGGCGTATAAAGTGTTGTTGGTGGGCATGACGCCTAATGAAGAAACTCGAATAGCTTTTGAAACAAAGCTTAAAAACGAGTTCGAAAAGCGAAATGTAGAAGTTATGCGAAGTATAGATCTGTTTGATGTTGAATTTACTGTTACAACAAAAACTATGGATGAATTAGATGCGGTGGAACAACAATTAATCGATAAAGATTTTGATGCTGTTTTAGTGACTAAAGTTCTTGGTGCTGAAAATAAACAAACCTTAAAACGAAGCATGGCGGAATGGGCAAGCTACAAGGGGAATTTTAGCGATGATTATGTGCAAAATCAAGGTATTTATAATGACTCAGATTATTTTGATGCCTTTAAAGTGTACCATACCGAAACTAGTTTGTATTGTATTTGCCAAGACAAAGAGCGTTTTTTAGTGTGGCGGGGTAGTATTGACATTACAGATCCTAAAAATCAAGAACAATCTATGAACGAATATGTGAAATTGGTGGTGAACAGTATGGGAAGTCAAGATGTTATTTTTAGAAAAAAGTAAACCGCTATAATTTTAATTTTATCGCGGTTTAAAATAGACTAAAACAATAAGGTTTTTATATTTATAAATTTACTTTTTAGAAGTAGTACTAATCGAATAATTTTTGTCATCAGTAATTTTAAGTTCTGCGTTTGGAAAGCCTATAAACTGAAATAAGAGTGTTTGTCCGTCTTCAGCAGCAATAGTAAACTGTCCATCAAAATTTGTTATTGTTCCAGATTTAGAATCTTTAAGTACTATAGTTACTCCTGGAAGTGGCGAATCACTTGTAAAAACCTTACCTGAAATATAGGTTTTACCGTCTTTGGTAATCTTTTTAGCTTCTACATAAAAATTATCTGGTGTTTTGGAATTTATATCGCCAGAACCGCTTATACTAACAAACTCAATAGATTCACCAATAATCCAAGGACCTTTTTTTGTTGTTACTTCAATAACGCCATTTTTTGCTTGTTCTCCGTATTTTTTAATGGCAGCTTTATCTTTTAAAATATTTATACTTTCAATATTATTAGGTTTAACCTTATCAATATCAAAAGAAGCATCTTTTATTTTACCATTAACAATGAACAAGGCATTTTCTAAAGAATTTATAGTTTTATCCATTTCCTTTTTACCTTTTTTTGTGATTATCTGAATAACCCCATTTTTGCCCTTGTCGCCATATAATTCGATAGCACTTTTCATTTTTAAAATCATCATACTGCCAATATCATCTGGTTTTAAACCAGAAGTAACTAAGTTTCCTTCAATCATTTCTCCATCGATAATGTATAAAGCTTTATCAGAAGCATTCTGAAATAAATCTGTTGCTTTCTTTTTATTTTTGGTAGTAATGATAATAACCCCATTTTTACCTTTCTCACCATATACCTCTGTGGCGCTCTTATCTTTTAAAACACTAAGACTTTCAATAATATCTGGGTTTAAGTTTTTTAAGGCTGAATTCTCAGTTATTTCTCCGTCAATAACAATCAAAGGTTGCTCTTCTTGATTTATATCGTTCCAATTAAAATTTTGAGAACTTGCAGGCAATTCAATCTTATCAACTGTATTAAGATCTTTAAAGTTTTTTTCAGAAATGATAATTTTTCCAGTTTTACCATCTTCGTTTTTAATCATTTTCACTTTTTTGATAGACTGCATATTAAGTGCATTTAAAAGCGAATCAGATGGTAAATCATCAATATCAAAATCTACATTTTGTATAGAATTTACTATAAAATTTGTACTATTTTTTATAGAACTACTATCGTTACCAGTTACTACAAAAATGTTATTTTTTTCATTAAGAGCTATGAACCCTATATTTAAGCGATTTCCTTCATTATCTGAATCTATATAAAATAGAAACCCATCAATAGGATTATTACCAGAAATAACGTATTCGCCGCTTTGACCATCTTCTGTTTTATAGGTGGCTTTTATCTTGGTAATTTCACCTTTTCGATTTCTTTTAATTTTTGAAAATTTAAGGGTAATACTGTCTTCGATATGTTTACTAAATGCAATAAGTTCTTCATCAGTAGAATTTTTATCTATTGGAATCCCAAAAGTTGTGGCTGTTATTTCAAAACTCCATTTACTATCACTAGATTCTTGTTCCTTTACTTGCGCAATAGTTTTGGTATTAAAGGCAAATAAAAACACGCCTAATAAAGGCAAAATAAGAGAGTACTTCACTAAATTAATTTTGTTTGATTGTTGTTGATTTAACATGACGATTCGTTTTTTGATTAAGGAATTAAAAAATGGATTGATGATGGTTGTTTTTGGCGCTACTTGCCCCGATTGATGCAATAATAAATACTGATACCCTTTTTTATCTGCAATACTATTGGCACTATTTTTATCTGCGATATATTCTAAGTTTTGGGCTATAGTTCGTTTGTACATCCAAGAGAATGGATTCATCCATTGAAAAATAGTAAGTACATGCGCCAACAAAATATCTAAAGAATGTTGCTGTTTAGCATGTATTTTTTCATGAATTAAAATAGCTTTTAACTCTTCTTTTGTATGCATTGTTGGGTTGTAAAATAGGGTATTGAAAAAAGAAAACGGACTCACGTTTTCATCTGTTATGGCAAAAGTAAATTCGCCCTGTTTTGTAACACTACATTTTTTGAATAGGTTGTGCAGCGAAAATAATTGTACCACAAACCGAATGCTAAAAAAGGCAACACCAATGATATAAATAATTCCTGCAATTTGCCACCAATCAGTCACTTCTGGGGTAATTACTTCTGTATATTCAAAAGTACTAAAATCTATATTTTGAAAGCTTGGAGCTTCAACCCATATTATTTTTTTAAGGGTAATAAAAGGGAGAAGTATTGCGGTAAAAATGCCACCTACAAGAAATAATCGATGCGCTTCAAAAAAAGTTTCTTTGCTTAATAACAGCTTAAAAACGATGTAAAAAACACCTAATAAGCCACAACTTTTAGCAAGATAAATAAAGAAATTTTCCATCATTTTTTGTTTTCAATATTGTGAATAATCTCTTTTAAATCTTCAATACTAATTTTTTCTTCAGCAGCAAAAAAGGAAACTAAATTTTTATAAGAATTACTAAAATAATCTTCTATCGCTTGGTTCATAAAGCGTTTTCTGTAGACTTCTTTGGTAACAATGGGGTAGTATTGGTGGGTATTGCCAAAAGCATTATGTGCCACATACCCTTTTTCTTCCAAATTACGAATCATGGTAGACAACGTATTGTAATGCGGTTTTTCTTCTTTAAATTCGGCTAAAACATCTTTCACAAAAGCTTGTTTTAAATCCCAAAGAATTATCATTACTTCTTCTTCTTTATTGGTGAGTTTTTTCATTTGAAATGCGATTCATTTATTTGAATCATTTCAAAAGTAACTAAAAAAATAGTTACTAAACTAAAAAAGCAGTTATTTAACTATTTTTTTAGTTTTATAGGTTTATTGGGGAATTATATTCTAATTAAATAGTCTTATTTTTGAGATGTTTTGTTGGTTCCATTTAGGGTGGAGACTTAATCTTAAAATGTTTCTAGGATAAAAAAGCTAATAAAAAAAATAACGCTAAAAAAAATTAAAGTAATCATTAGGCTTAAACCAATACATTTTATACGTTCTTTAAGTTGTGGATCTTCAAACATGGTTTTAATCATTTTTTCTAGTTTTTTCGTTTTCTTTCAATAAAAGTAAGAGGAGTTTTGTTGGTAAATATCATAGGTAGTTGAACTGCGTTTTTCTGAAGATTAAATGACTATTTATGAAGACGAATAAAATGATATAATGTCAAAATAAGTTATAAGTTCTTCCTATTTAGTAAACAACAGCGTATATTTTTTTTAAAAAGAAGTAAAATAATTAGTTATTTATCATTTGCTTATTTGAAAAGCAGCAAATTTTTAAATCTTGAAAGATTTTAATTGTCTGAAAATCAATTTTATACATTTTACAAAATAAAATTTTCTAGTTGTAGGTTAGTACTAAAATATTCCATACTAAATTTTTTCAAAACCCTTGTTTTTTCATTTTTTTAGTTTTTATTTGTTGCTTTAAATTAGCAACATAATTTGCGCATAATTTTAGTTTTTTGGTGAGATAGTCATGATTTTTAGTTTTATGTTTAGGGCATTGATAAATAAGCGTCAAGTGCCAATATTATTCTCAAAAACAAGTAAACGAAACCCCTATTTTTCTTCTTATATATCAGCTATACAAAAGAGTCAGCACGTGTATTTTTTTATGCCTACAACCATACGCCAAATACTAATCTAGGAATTGTGCTATAATTTTTCTTAAAAACATCAAGATTTTTAAAAACAGTTTAGTAGTTTTATCACAATTCAATACATTTTAAATGAATACAAAGTATATTAACTTAATAGATCAGACCTATTATTTTCCTCAAGAAGAGTTTACATTAACGGGAGAAACCTTAAATTTTCATGGAATACCATTAATGGAACTCGTTGAAAAATACGGAACACCATTAAAGTTTACTTATCTTCCTAAAATCTCAGATAATATCAACAGGGCCAAAGGATGGTTTAAAAATTCTATCGAAAAAAATAATTATAAGGGTAAATATCATTATTGTTATTGTACCAAGAGTAACCATTTTGAACCTGTTCTAAACGAGGTTTTAAAAAACGATGTACATATTGAGACTTCTTCGGCTTATGATATTAATATTGTTCAAAAACTTAAAAGTAAGGGCAAAATAAAAGATGACACCTATGTTATTTGCAATGGTTTTAAGCGCGATGAATACATAGATAATATTGGCCGTTTAATTAACGAAGGACACCGCAATTGCATTCCCATAATCGATAATTACGAAGAGATAGAATTATTGTCTGAGGTAATTAACGACACCTTTAAAGTCGGTATCAGAATAGCATCAGAAGAAGAGCCTAAGTTCGAGTTTTACACCTCAAGATTAGGTATTGGCTATAAGAATATTGTTCCTTTTTACGAAAATCAAATTAAAGATAATGATAAGGTAGAGCTTAAAATGCTTCACTTTTTCATCAATACTGGTATTCGTGATAATGCGTATTACTGGAACGAATTAGTTAAATGTTTAAAGGTCTATATTAGACTTAAAAAAATGTGTCCGTCTTTAGATAGTCTTAATATTGGGGGCGGTTTTCCTATAAAAAACTCTTTGGCTTTTGAGTACGATTATCAGTACATGATTGATGAAATTATCAATCAAATAAATATTTCTTGTCAAGAAGCAGAAGTGCCAGTACCTCATATTTTTACAGAATTTGGTAGTTTTACCGTTGGGGAAAGTGGTGGAGCTATTTATGAAATTTTATATCAGAAACAGCAAAATGATCGTGAAAAATGGAATATGATCGATTCTTCATTTATTACTACCTTACCAGACACTTGGGCAATTAACAAGCGTTTTATCATGTTAGCAGTCAACCGTTGGGAAGATGAATATGAACGCGTACTTTTGGGTGGTTTAACTTGTGATAGTGACGATTATTACAATAGTGAACAAAATATGAACGCTATTTACCTGCCCAAATATAAAAGAGATAAACCTTTGTATATTGGTTTCTTCAATACAGGAGCATATCAAGAAACTATTGGTGGGTACGGCGGTTTACAGCATTGTTTAATTCCGCATCCAAAGCAAATTTTAATTGATAAAGACGAACAAGGGAATATAACAACCAAATTATTTAACGAACAACAAAAAGCAGCAGACCTGCTTAAAATTTTAGGCTATGACGACAACTAGCAATTATGCGGGAATACCAGACAAATTTGCGCAATTGGAAACCGCAAAAGTGGTTTTAATTCCCGTGCCTTACGACGGAACCAGCACATGGGGAAAGGGAGCAGATAAAGGCCCAGAAGCCTTTCTGAAAGCTTCGGAAAATATGGAGGTATACGATATTGAAACCGATACCGAAGTTTTTGAACAAGGGATTTTTTTAGCAGATGCAGTTACTGAAAATAGTTCTCCTGAGGCTATGGTAAAAGCCGTACATGCGGTTACTAAAGATTATATTAAACGTAATAAGTTCGTAACTTTATTTGGTGGGGAACATTCTATTTCTATAGGAAGCATAAGAGCTTTTAACGAGTGTTTTGACAACCTAACTGTTTTGCATATTGATGCGCATGCCGATTTGCGAGAATCGTACAATGGTTCAAAGTGCAATCACGCTTGTGCGGTTCACGAGGCTAGCCAAACTACCAACTTATTGCAAGTAGGTATCCGAAGTATGGATGCTATAGAAAAAACCTTTATGGACGAAGAAAAAACTTTCTTTGCACATGATATGGTAAATGACGAATATTGGATGGATAAGGTTATAGATCTTATGTCTAACAACGTTTTTATTACTTTTGATTTAGATGCTTTGGATCCGAGTATAATGCCATCTACAGGTACTCCTGAACCTGGAGGATTATTTTGGTATGAAACACTCGATTTTTTAAAGAAAGTTTTTGAAGAAAAGAACGTAGTTGGTTTTGATATTGTTGAACTTTGCCCAAATAAAAACGATAAATCGTCCGATTTTTTAGCCGCAAAATTATATTACAAAATGCTAAGCTATAAATTTATGGACGAAGCTGCTGATGAAGCTTATGACAATACCTATGATGTAGATTACAAATCAGGAGCAACTAATAACTCAAAATTCGAAGATGACGAAGACTAAAGGAGCAATCTCCAATTTTATTGAAAAATATTACTTACACTTTAACGCCGCAGCTTTAGTTGATGCTGCAAAAGCATACGAAGACCAGTTAAATAACGGCGCTAAAATGTTAGTATCGTTAGCTGGAGCCATGAGTACCGCTGAAATTGGCAAAATTTTTGCAGAAATAATCCGTCAAGATAAAGTACAGATTATCTCTTGTACAGGGGCTAATTTAGAAGAAGATATTATGAATTTGGTAGCACACTCGCACTACAAACGTGTACCAAATTATCGTGATTTAACCCCACAAGACGAGTGGGATTTATTAGAGAAAGGTTTAAATAGAGTAACGGATACCTGTATTCCAGAAGAAGAAGCGTTTAGAAGATTGCAAAAGCATATTTTTAAAATCTGGAAAGATGCCGATGATGCTGGAGAGCGTTATTTACCGCATGAATTTATGTATAAGATGTTACTTTCTGGCGTTTTGGAAGAATATTACGAAATAGATCTTAAAGACTCATGGATGTACGCTGCCGCAGAAAAGAATTTACCTATTATTTGTCCGGGTTGGGAAGATAGTACTATGGGCAACATTTTTGCATCGTACGTGCTAAAAGGCGAATTGAAAGCAACCACCATGAAATCGGGAATAGAATACATGACCTTTTTAGCCGATTGGTACACCGATAATTCTAAAAACGGAATAGGATTTTTTCAAATTGGTGGTGGTATCGCAGGAGATTTCCCCATTTGCGTAGTACCCATGTTGTATCAAGATATGGAGCGCCCAGAAACACCATTTTGGAGTTATTTTTGCCAAATTAGCGATTCTACCACGAGTTACGGTTCGTATTCAGGAGCAGTACCTAACGAAAAAATAACTTGGGGAAAATTAGATATTGATACCCCAAAATTTATTATTGAAAGTGATGCCACGATAGTTGCGCCACTAATTTTTGCATATTTATTAGATTATTAAAAAAAATGGAAAATTTAAAGAGAGTTATCGTTGATTTTAAAAAGCTAACCCCGGAGGTATTAAAGCTTTTGGTAGAGAAGTATCCTGATGGGTATGATGATTTAAACATCATATCATTCAAAAATGCTCAAGGAGAACGAATTGAGGCTGTTGAGGTAACTACAGAAGACACTAAGTATTTAGTTAAAATTAGCGCTAAGTTAGAAACTACCATGGCTAATTATGACGAAGACGATTACGAAGATTTTGCCGACGATGATCCAGATGCTGTAGTTGATCCAGATATTATGTCGGAAGATGCCGAAATGGATGAAGATGAAGATTAAATAGGCATTAAGTTTAAACAAATAATAAACCAACCTAGTTTTAGGTTGGTTTTTCTGTGAATATAGCTTCATATAAAAATTAAATTTTTTTACATTGAATACGTTAACAATTATAGGTAGTGAAGAGTGGTGTGCTTTTGAAACATTAGGCATACCTGCCATAAAGGCAAGGGTAGATTCTGGAGCCAAAACATCCTCTATACAGGCCACCAATATTAAAGTTTTTGTAAAAGGCGCTCAAGAGTGGGTAAAGTTTGAAGTAAACCCAATTCAAGATAACAGAAGTATCGCCATTAACTGTGAAGCAAAAATGATTGATCGCAGAATTATTAAAAGTTCATCGGGGATTGCCGAAGAGCGTTTTGTCATTAGAGTTCCAGTAAAAATCGGAGAAAATACGTTTGATATTGACGTGACTTTGGCCAATCGTGATACGATGGAATTTAGAATGTTATTAGGGCGTGAAGCGCTAAATAACAGGTATATCGTAAATCCGGCAGAGAATTATATTGTTAATGACTACATTGATGCTGAAATTTCTAAAAAATATGCGAATTATTTTAAAGAAAAATCAGGTTTAAAAATAGCTATTTTAGCGAGTAACCCAGAATTATACAGCAATAAACGCCTTATGGAAGCAGGCGAAATGCGAGGTCATGAAATGGTGTTTTTAAACGTGGAGCACGCTTACATGAAACTCGATGCGAATTCTCCAGAAATTAGGTATCGCGGTGGCAATATTTTGAACGAATTTGATGCTATTATTCCAAGGATTAAACCCGCAGTAACGTTTTATGCTTGTGCCTTAATTCGTCAGTTCGATTATTTAGGGGTTTATTGTTTAAATTCCGCCGAAGCCATTACCCAATCGCGCGATAAATTATTCGCTTCGCAATTATTCTCAAAAAACGATATTCATATTCCCATTACAGGTTTTGCAAAATCGCCAATGGATACCAAAGACTTAATTAAAATGGTCAATGGTGCGCCATTAATTATAAAGTTGTTAGAAAGCACACAAGGTAAAGGCGTAGTTTTAGCGGAAACCAATAAAGCCGCAGAAAGTGTTATTAACGCCTTTAAGAGCGTGCAAACCAATATTTTGGTACAAGAGTTTATTAAAGAAGCAAATGGACAAGATATTCGTTGTTTTGTAGTGAATGGTAAAGTCATTGCTTCGATGCAACGCCAAGCTGAAAAAGGCGAATTTAGAGCCAATATTCATCAAGGAGGAAAAGCTTCTATTGTAAAAATTACTTCTGAAGAGAAAAAACTAGCCATAAAAGCAGCAAAAATATTAAATCTAGCGGTTGCTGGGGTTGATATTATTCGCTCTAATAAAGGTCCTTTATTGTTAGAAGTAAACTCTTCTCCTGGTTTAGAAGGTATCGAAAACGCTACAGGAAAAGACATCGCCAATAGCATGATTATGGCTATTGAAAACAAATTAAAATTTAGGAATTAAGATTTAATAATCTTGGACACATTTAATCAACCAATTTTAGAGACAAGAAACAAGAAACAAGAGCCATGATTCAAGAGCCAAGACTTGTTTGTAAATAGCTGATATCAATAATGTAGATAATTTTAATTCTAAGGCTATTTTTATTTTTTTACCAACAAAATTGAAACCAGAAACCAGAAACCAGAAACCAGAAACCAGAAACCATTTCAGGGCGCCGGATTCGGAATTTCGCTATGAATAGCTGCTATACCCGCTAAAACTTCATCACTTAAAACTACCTCAATACTGCCAATATTTTCTTCTAATTGCTTCATCGTGGTAGCACCAATAATATTACTGGTTAAAAACGGACGCGTATTTACAAAAGCTAATGCCATTTGAGTTAACGATAAATCGTGCTCTTGCGCCAGCTTATAGTATTTTTCAGTAGCTTCTACCGCTTTTGTTCCCGCGTAGCGTTTGTAATTTGGGAATAATTTTAAACGGGAGTTGTCTGGCAATCTATTTCCTAGATATTTGCCACTTAAAACACCAAAACCTAAGGGCGAATACGCTAGTAAACCTATTTTTTCGCGATGTGAAATTTCTGCCATTCCTGTTTCATAATCTCTGTTAATTAGGTTATAAGAATTTTGAACGGTAATCATTCTCGGGAGTTTTATATGCACTTTACTTTCTTCTAAAAAACGCATAGTTCCCCAAGGCGTTTCGTTTGATAAGCCAACCTGGCGAATTTTCCCTTCCTGCACCAAATCGCTGAGCGTTTCTAAGACTTGATGAATGTTATCTTCCCAAAAGTCCGACGAATCATATACATACCCACGTTGCCCAAAAAAGTTAGTTTTACGCTCTGGCCAGTGCAATTGGTACAAATCTATATAATCAGTTTGTAAGCGTTCTAAACTTCCATTAACAGCATCAATTAAGGCTTCTTTGCTAAAACCAGTAGTTCTAATAAACTTAGACATATCGGCTTTTCCGGCAATTTTTGAGGCTAAAACCACTTTATCTCTATTGCTATTTTTTTGAAACCAGTTTCCTATTATTTTTTCGGTATTAGAATGCCTATCAGCACTTGCAGGAATGGAGTACAATTCAGCAGTATCAAAAAAATTAACCCCTTTATCTAAGGCATAATTCATCTGTTCGTATGCCTCCGCTTCTGTATTCTGGTTGCCCCAGGTCATAGTGCCTAAACATATTTTACTTACTTTAATATCGGTATGCGGTAACGTGGTGAATTCCATAAAAATGTTTCAAAAAAATTATAGCTGTAAATTTAAGTCTTATTTGAAGTGGCAAATTTCGCTATCCAATAATTTATTAATCCAATTCAACTAAAATAGGGCAGTGATCGCTATGTTTTGCCTCTGATAAAATCACAGATCGTTTTAGTCTGTCTACTAAAGGTTTACTTACTAAAGCATAATCTAAACGCCAGCCTTTGTTATTATTTCTGGCGTTTGCTCGGTAACTCCACCAGGTATAATTATCGGGTTCTTGATTAAAAACTCGGAAACTATCCGTAAAACCACTCTCCATAAAACTACCAATCCACTCTCGTTCTACAGGTAAAAATCCTGATACATTTTTGAGTCCCACTGGGTTATGAATATCAATCGCTTCATGGCAAATATTATAATCGCCAAGAATTACTAAATTTGGGTATTTTTCTTTTAGTTGGTTCACATACTCCTGAAAATCAGCCATGTATTGCAACTTAAAATCTAACCGATCATCATTAGTGCCCGAAGGTAAATACATACTCATAATTGAAACACCATTAAAATCTGCTCGGATATTTCTACCTTCAAAATCCATATACTCAATTCCAGTTCCGAATTCAATGTGGTCTGGTTTTTCTTTCGATAAAATGGCGACGCCACTGTAGCCTTTTTTTTGTGCACTATACCAATACGTGTATTTGTAACCAGCTTCTTCAAACAAACTAAGGTCTAATTGCGCTTCTTGTGCTTTTATTTCTTGAAGACAAACCACATCTGGGTTTACACTTTTCAACCAATCAATAAAGCCTTTAGTTATTGCGGCTCTAATTCCGTTTACATTATAGGAAACAATTTTCATTTTTTTAATTTTTTTCGAAAATAAGCAATGTTTGGTATTCCATACAAGACATCTTCATTTTATCTACGGTGTTTAACAAGCTATTTTACGAATAAGGTAGTATTTTTGTGTATTTAATTTAAACATGATGTATCGCAGTTTTATTTATATATTCTTCTTTTATTTTTCTACATCACTTTTTGGACAAAAACCAATACAGAATGATAGTGTTACCAAATTACAAGAAGTTATTGTGTTAGAAAGTGTACTCACTAAAAAAGCAGAGGGGATAACACCTTCAAGCCTTATTGGTGCTAAAATATTTCAAAATTATAGTCCCGTTGACGTTGTTTCAGCTATGAATCAAATTCCTG
>JANQTG010000243.1:25395-28984 GCA_030731855.1 Cellulophaga sp.
ATATTTCAAAATTATAGTCCCGTTGACGTTGTTTCAGCTATGAATCAAATTCCTGGTGTTTATGTGCTTTCTGGTGCACTAAATACCAACAGAATTACCATTAGAGGGGTTGGGGCAAGAACACTTTTCGGTACCGATAAATTACGACTTTATTATAATGATATTCCGATTACCGACGGTTCAGGTTTTTCGTCCATTGAGGCTTTTGATTTAGAAAGTTTACATCAGATAGAAGTTGTAAAAGGACCAAAAGCCACTAGTTATGGCAGTAATTTAGGCGGAGCTATTTTATTACAATCCAAAGAAGCCTTGGGTAACTCGACTAATTTCAGCAATAATTTTACGGTAGGTTCGTATAATTTATTAAAGAATAGTTTTTCATTTTCGCACACCGATAAAAAGTTTGCAATAAACTTAAACTACGATCATTTAGAAACCGATGGCTATCGCGAAAATAATGAGTTTAATCGAGAAGCTTTACTTTTAAATGCTTCTTACACCTTAAGTCAAAAAAGCACCTTAGGTATTTTAGTCAACTATGTAAATTACACCGCTGAAATTCCAAGTTCTTTAGGTATTACCGCTTTTACCGAAAACCCGAAACAGGCGGCATTTACGTGGGCAGCTTCTCAAGGTTTTGAAGCGAATAAGTACAGTTTAATCGGGCTCTACCATACCTATAGTTTTAGTGAAAAATTAAAAAATTCGACTAGTATTTTTTATACCTATTTAGACCATTACGAGCCGCGACCTTTCGGAATTTTAGATGAATTCACCAACGGTTTCGGATTCAGAACGCGCTTTTATGGCGATGTAAAACTTTTTTCTAAAACAGGCTCTTACTCCTTTGGAGCAGAGTTATATAAAGATGAATATAATTGGAGTGAATTTGATAATCTATATCAACAAAATAACGGAAACGGCAGTTTGCAAGGCGATATATTTGCTAAAAACAAAGAGTTTAGAACCCAATTAAACACCTTCGCCTCACTTTTAATTCCTTTTGATGAACGTTTTAGTGCACAATTTGGGTTAAACATTAATAAAACGACCTATAATTATCGAGACCTATTTAATATCGTAGATAATAAAAGTGCACGCAGAGATTTTAGTCCGATTGTATTACCAAGCCTAACCTTAAATTATTCGTTTTCAGAAAATCAAGAAGTATATGCGAATGTCAGTCGAGGATATTCTAACCCAAGTTTAGAAGAAACCTTGACACCAAGTGGTGTCATTAATCCGGATATTCAGCAAGAAACAGGCACGAATTACGAGGTAGGCACTACACTTTATTTAGCGCGTAAAAAGCTAGTATTAAACCTAGCTATTTACCAAATGAATATCAAAAATTTATTGGTAGCACAGCGCGTAGGAGACGATCAATTTGTGGGAAGAAATGCTGGAAAAACAAGACACCAAGGATTAGAAATTGCTGCTAATTACCAGCTCAATATTTCTTCAAAAATACGTTTAAACCCGTTTGTGAATTACACCTTTAATAACCATAATTTTATTGATTTCATTGATGGTGAAAATGATTTTTCGGGCAATGAATTAACAGGCGTGCCAAAACACCGAGTAACCTCTGGATGGCAAGCTACTTTTTTTGATCATTTTTACTGGAATACGGTACATCAGTTTGTTGGTGAAATTCCGCTTACGGATGCGAATACTTTGTATAGTGAAGCTTTCAATGTGTATAATACTAAAATTGGTTTTCAGAAAAAGTTAAGTACCAACTTTTCTATTAATGCGCAGGTGGGAATCAATAACCTTTTTGATGCTCGCTATGCACAATCGGTTTTAATAAATACCGCAGCTTTTGGTGGCGCCGAACCTCGCTACTATTACCCAGGCAATGATAGAAATTATTATACGAGTTTGCAGTTGCGGTATACACTTTAGTTATTAATTTTTTGATATGAGATAAAAATGCATTTAGCAATATATTATTTTTGATTTTTAGCTTTTAAGCATAGCATAATTTTAAATATTGTTTGAATACATATCTATAACTAAATGAAAATAAAATTTATATCTAAATTTTCAAACCGGTATAAAAAATTTCAAATAAGCAAATCTCCTCAAATGAATCTAGTATGGGGTTTTTTTCTTTATACTTTAATCGGATTTTTTTTGCTGTCAATCCCGCTTTTTCATAAAGTAGATATTTCTTTCTTGGATACTCTTTTTATTTCAACATCTGCAATTTCTACTACTGGACTGGTCACTATTAGTGTTGCCGACTCTTTTAATATGGTTGGACAAATAATTTTAATGCTATTATTTCAAATTGGTGGGATAGGTTATATGACTTTAACAACTTATTATCTCTTGTTAACTACAAGGAAAATTACACACTGGCATCAAAAAATAATTGGAACAGAATTTACGATGCCAAAAACTATAAAAATCAATGACTTTTTAAAAAGCGTTATAATTTTTACATTCATAATGGAAACCTTAGGTGCAATTGCTTTTTTTATTGCATTTACCCATACAGGAATGGAAACTTTCCAAGCTATTTGGTATAGTATTTTCCATAGTGTTTCGGCGTTCTGTACGGCAGGTTTTGGGCTTTTTAATAATAGTTTTGAAGATTATCAAAATAATATATTCATAAATATCATTATTTCTGTTTTAGCGATTGCAGGTTCACTTGGTTTTATCGTAATAACAGATTTATGGTATCGTATAAGTGGTAAATCTAAAAATATCTCGTTTACATCAAAAATAATTATTTACGGCTTTTTAGTTTTGTTACTAGGCGGTACTCTTATCACTTATTTTACCGAGCCTTTGGTCTTTCAAAATGGAGGAAACCCATTAATGAAATCCTTTTTTTTAGCCATGACAGCCATGACTACAGTAGGTCTAAATACGATATCGACAAGTGGTCTTTCACTACCAATTTTACTTTTAGTAGTTTTTCTAATGTATGTAGGAGCTTCTCCTTCTGGTACTGCAGGCGGAATGAAAATAACCACTTTAACCGCCATGATTGCAGTACTAAAAAGTAGGATGTTGGGTCAAAAGAAAATTACCTTTCTTCAAAGACGTATTCCTTTTGAAAGACTTTATGTAGCTACTTCAACTTTTATACTCTATACAAGCCTTATTTTCTTATTCAGCTTTTTAATGACCTATAGCGAAAAAGCTACTTTTGAAAATATTCTTTTTGAGGTGGCATCGGCTTTGGGTACCGTTGGGCTTAGTGCAGGTATAACTGGAGATTTAACTGAAATAGGTAAGATTATTATCATACTCTTAATGTTTATTGGCCGCGTTGGCGTTCTTACTTTTGGTTTTGCACTTTTGGCAAGGAAAAATAGAGGAAAACAAGAGCATATTACTGATGATTTGGCGATTTAACAATTTATACGTTTCAATTCTATATTCGTAAGCGAATACTTTCTTAAATTTATTAGAACAAACAGCTCAGCTTAGTGGCGCCGAACCTCGCTACTATTACTACCCAGGCAATGATAGAAATTATTATACAAGTTTGCAGTTGAGGTATACGTTGTAGTTTTTTATGTAGCGCTAAAAATTTTATTGTATTTTTAAGTTCATAGTTTTTTTAACT
>JANQTG010000244.1:0-3498 GCA_030731855.1 Cellulophaga sp.
ACATCACCTCAACTTTTTCAACAAATAAGAAAAGGTCAACGCACTTGATTTTGCACTTTGTTCATTCGTGGAACTGCCTGCATGGCCACCTTCGATATTTTCGTAATAATAGGTTTTGTACCCCATATCATTCATTTTAGCTACCATTTTTCGGGCATGACCAGGATGTACGCGATCGTCTCTGGTAGAAGTGCCAAAATAGACTTCTGGATAATTTACACCTTTTTTTAAATTGTGATAGGGCGAATATTTTTTGATATATGCCCATTCTTCAGGGATATCAGGATTACCGAACTCACTCATCCAACTCGCCCCAGCCAATAGTTTGTTATAGCGTTGCATGTCTAACAGTGGAACTTGACAAACAATAGCATTGTATAAATCTGGACGTTGTGTAAAAGCTACTCCAACTAACAGACCACCATTACTGCCGCCCATGACGCCTAAATGTTTTGGTGCAGTGACATTTTTGGCAATAAGGTCTTCGGATACTGCATATAAATCATCAAATGCATTTTGTCGTTTTTCTTTTATGGCATTCTGGTGCCATTTAGGGCCATATTCTCCACCACCTCTTATATTGGCAAGTACAAAAACACCGCCTTTATCCAGCCACGATACACCCATAGCAGCCCAATAATAGGGTAAACTGGATATCTCAAAGCCACCATAGGCATAAACAAGGGTTGGATTGGTGCCATCGATTTTTATGTCTTTACGAGACACCATAAAATAAGGAACCATGATGCCATCATTAGATTTGGCCTTGAATTGTTTTACTTCAAGATTTCTGGCGTCAAAATAGGCTGGTAGTGATTTATAAGGTTTAAAGGTATTGTTACTCGCATCGCCCATGTATAAAGTAGTGGGTGTGATGAAGTTTTCAAAATCAAAAAAATACTGGTCAGAAAATTCTGAGGCTGCATCTATAGTAATTGCTCCCAATTTTGGTGCATCAACCCTTTTACTGGTCCAGTTGCCATTGGCAAATGAATAGACAAATAAGTTGCTTGTAACATCCGTCAATACGTTGACCAATAATTTGGTTTTAGTAGCAGAAATACCAGAAATACTTGAAAATTCATCGGGTTTCAAGATGACTTTAATGTCCTTATTTCCTTTTAATAATTCTGTAAAATTGAGACTGAGCAATGTGCCAGTAGTGTAGGTTTCGTTATTTACCCTCCAATCTGATTTTAATTGCATTACAAATTGGTTATTTTGTATAATAAATTGCCCCTTAGATCCTGCTACGGCATCTTTTGGTAAATCTAAAGGAGTTTGCTTATTATTTAACCAAATCGAAATCTGACCTGATAAAAAACTAGAAATTTTACCCATTAGCGTGTACTGTTTGTTGCCATCGTGGATAATAAAACCTGTAGCTAAAACATCTGTGGTTTCCGCTTCATAAATAAGTTTGGCGTCTTTTAAAAGTGTGCCACGTTTCCAAAGCTTTACTTGTCTTGGGTAACCCGAAGTAGTCATGGTGCCTTCGCCAAAATCGGTTGAAACGATTAAGGTGTTATCATCTACATAGCTTGCCTCTCCTTTAGCTTCATCTATAGAAAATCCATTTTTTATAAACTGCTTTGTATTGACATTAAATTCTTTGATATATACTGCATCTCCACCACCATTGGATAGTTCAATTAAAAAACGATTGTAGTCTGGATATAAGCCTTCACTTCCTTTATAAACCCATTTTTTATTATCGGCTGCTGAAAGCTTATCGATATCCAGCAAGGTTTCCCATGCGGGATTGCCAGTTTTATAGCTTTCTAAAGTGCTTCTTCGCCAAATTCCTCGTACATGGTCTGCATCTTTCCAAAAATTATAAACGTAATTTCCGTGAATGGTTGGATAGGCAATTTTTTCGGTAGAATTGAGGATTGCTAAGTTCTTGTCATAAATGTCCTGATAGTCTTTTTCGGCACTTAATTCTGCAAGGGTTGCCTTATTTTGTTTTTCAACAAATTTTAACGCTTTTTCGCCATCAACTTCTTCGAGCCATAGGTAGTTGTCTTCTTGTGCTTTAATACCCTGAATTATGCTTAATAGGGTTAGTAATAGTAAGATGTAATTTTTCATATCTATGGTTTTTATTTTTAAATTTTAATGTATTGAATAGAAAATAGATAATTACCTTTTATCAACCGCAAGTACCGTTTGCAGCAAGACATTCGCTCCGTTCACCATATCCACCGTTTTGGTAAATTCTTGGAACGAATGGCTTATGCCTCCTACACTGGGTACAAATATCATGGCCACGGGTGTGATCAAGGCTATTTCCTGCGAGTCGTGACCGGCACCGCTTTGCATATATTTGGTAGTTAAGCCCAATGCTTTGGCAGATTTTTCGATGGTCTGCTGCAATACCTTATCTGTCAAGGCGGGTTTTGATTCGTTGGCCTGCCTTTCAAAACTGATGTTTGTCTTGGTATCAGCGGCAATTGCTTTTGCCCGTTGTTCCATTTGGGTAAAAAGCAATTCTATTTTTTCGACAGATAAATCTCGTATCTCCAGACCCAAAACCACTTTGCCGGGAATGACATTGTACGCACCGGGAAGTGCTACAATCTTACCTACGGTTGCCACATGATGACCTTCTATTTTTAGGGCGATCTCGTTTATTTCCGTTATGAATTTTGAGGCTGCGAGCAGGGCATCTTTTCGGAGTTTCATGGGCGTTGTACCCGCGTGATTGGCAAAGCCCTCGAATGTTACCTCCCAATGTACGATGCCTACAATACCTTCTACTACGCCAATTTCGATATTTTCCTGTTCCAAAATGCCCCCTTGCTCTATGTGTAGTTCCAACCAGGCCTTTAGGTCGCCTTTTTTTCGGATGCACGCCTGAATATTGGCGGGATTGCCCCCAATCGCCTTAATTCCTTCTGCCATTGTTAACCCCATTTGGCTTTTTTGTTGCAATCCTTCTTTGGTCAATCCGCCTACCATCGCCATACTGCCAATGGTGCCGCCTTCTTCATTGGCAAAAATGATGATCTCCAGCGGATGCTCGGTGGTAATTTTCTTTTCGTTCAATATTTCGATGACTTCCAGCGCGGCAAGCGAACCCAAGGTACCATCGTAGTTACCGCCATCGGGCACCATGTCTATATGCGAACCAAAGGCGATGGGTTTTAGCAATGGGTTTTTCCCTTTGCGTTTCCCAATAAGGTTTCCAGCTGCATCTATAGTTGGTTCAAGTCCGGCATTTTTCATCAAGTTTATAAACCACGCCCGGCCGTCTATATCGCCAGGTGTGTAGGCAACTCGGTAGCCATGGCCTTTCGCATCTTGACCAAATTTGGCTAATTCAGCAATACGACTCACAATGCGTTGTTCGTTTACTTTGTAAGTGTCCCCAAAGCCGTTACCAAAGGTGTTCATCACACCAAAGGCACTCAAGCCAACCGTGGCCAAAGAGGTGTTTTTTAAAAATGTTCTTCGTTTCATAATGCGTTTGTTTTGAGTAGAAGTGATTAGTACTTC
>JANQTG010000244.1:3598-25855 GCA_030731855.1 Cellulophaga sp.
AAAATGTTCTTCGTTTCATAATGCGTTTGTTTTGAGTAGAAGTGATTAGTACTTCTACTTCCAATTTAAACAGGCTACTTCAAATACCTATCAAACCAAGCCAAATAGCGTTCAAAACGGTCTTTTTGAAAACTTGGATTGGTTATTCCGTGAAATTGGCCTGGATAAATTATCAATTCTGTAGGGATTCCCAAGGATTTGAAAGCTTGATACATTTGTTCACTTCCTACTGCCGGCACATTAAAATCGCTTTCACCCACTATAAATTGCGTAGGTGTTTTGATGCGATCTGCTTTTAGAAAGGGGTAAGATAAGGCCACATATTTATCAAAATTCTTCCAAGGTTGTCCTAATTCATTGTCGTATTGTAAAATGTATTGATCAACCCCATACAATGACGAAATCATCGCCACACCCGCCCCACTCGAAGCTGCTTTGAAACGAGTGTCCGAAGCAATTGTATAATTTGTTAAAATACCTCCGTAACTCCAGCCACCAATGCCCAATTTTTCGGGATCGGCAATACCATTTTGAACTACATAATCAGCGGCTCCCAGAATATCCAAGACTTCTTTATTTCCCCAATCTCCAGATATTACTTTGCAAAATTCAAGTCCTCGACCAGTGGAGCCACGATAATTGACCGCCACCACATTATAACCCGATGCCGCTAACATTTGTGGAGACAAATCAAAACGAAACTCATCTTGGCTTACTGGTCCACCGTGAATAAAGAAAATAGTGGGTAATTTCACCCCTTTAACCGCATTGAATGGACGGTATAAAATATTAGAAACCATTGCTCCGTCTTTACTTTTTGAGGTAAATCCTTCCACGGAAGCTAAATTTAAATTTGCCAGAAAATCGTCTTGGTGTTTCGTCAAGCGACGTGGATTTCCATTTTCTAATGCATAAAGTTCGGTTGGCGTTTGAGGGTCGCTCATGGTTGCCAAAAAACTGCCCGATGGGTGCTTTTCCAAACCGTTGAAACTGCGATTTCCACTAGCAATTTTTATCATTTTTCCATCTGAAATGCTGAATTGAGCCACGTATCTAGTTCTATCATCCCCCACAAAAGCCATAATTGAAGCACCGTCTTTCGTCCATTTAGGACTACCAACAGGTCTATCCAATGATTTTGTTACTAATTTTGGCTCGCCACCGTTCTTTGAAATCACACATAGTATTGCTTGGTCGTACATCATAAAATTTTCCGAAGAAGTGGATCTCAAATACGCAATTTGCTTACCGTCTGGACTCCATTCTGGCGATGATTCTCTGCCCGTCCAAGTAGTAATCTGTTTCATTTGGGCGTTGGGTTTTGCATCCATTACCCAAATATCGGTGTTGGTATTGCGGTCTGGGTCTGCGGTGCGATTACTCAAAAAGGCAATTTGTGCACCATCGGGCGACCATCTTGGAGAAGTTTCATCATAATTTCCTTTTGTGAGCGTATCCAGTTTTTTCGTTGCAATATCGTACAGATACAAATGAATAGGTCTTCTGGTTAAATAACCCTCTACATCTTGCTTGAATTTATAACGGTCGATTACGATGGGTTTTGGGGTTTTTACTTTTGAAGTATCGCTTGGGGTCTTCATCACCAACGCAATTTTTTTACTATCTGGCGACCATGCATAATCTGATAAATCACCTTTTTTAAGATCCGTCAATTGCTTGGCTTCCCCGCCACGTCTATCCATCAACCAAATTTGACTGCTCTCTAAGCCATTTCGAGAAGAAACAAACGACATATATTTTCCATCTGGACTCCATCGGGGCTGCGACTCACCGTCGGGTGTGTGGGTAAGCTGGATGGACGCTTTGCCATCCCAAGAAACCATCCAGATATCTGTATTGCGTTTATTCTTTACCGAATCCACCGAAGAAAGCGTATAAGCAACCCAGTTGCCATCGGGCGAAATTTGTGGGTCGCCCAAACTCTGCAAACGGTAAATATCAGAAGGTTTTAGCGGTCGTTTCGTAGGCGTTTGAGCCAAAAGCTGAAAGGAAAATACCTGTAATAATGCGATACACAAGAGGGTTGTTTTTATTGGTTTATTCATGATGTTTTTAGTTGTCTATTTTGTAATGTTTTGAATCTTTTTTTCTTTTTGAAACTATAATTTTAGAATTTGAAGCAGTGAATAGTAATTCCATTTTATGTAATAGGCTATGCTTCATCTTGCGTTACACTTTCAAAGAAGTTTAAACAAGGATATGAAGTAGCTGATTGAATTTTTTTCAGTTTAGCTTATTATAAATTATACTGTATTAAAGTGTCTTTTACCGATAAAAAGTTCATATCCAATTCCTGCTTTGCCAGTTGATTTTGATAGATGATTTTTGCTTGATTTTGCGGTGCTTTATTATTCAACATGAGATGGATATCTGCCATGGCATAGCTTTCACTAGAGAGTAAATAGTTCTTACCATGCAATCCAGTAGAAGTGGCTGCTTTATAGACCGCTCTTGCCACATCAGTAACATTTACAATAGCCATTTCTGCGTTGGTATCATACAGCATTTGCATAAAAGGATTTGGTGCTAAATTGTTTTTGATCAAATATTGTAAACCCGTTGAAGTAGAGTCTTGTCTCTGTGATAAGGCCTTTCCGAAAACGCCCACGGGCGATATGCTGGTAATTTCAAAAGTGGCATTGGGATTATTTTGTATAAAATTATTAACTACTGCATTAGCCATAAACTTGGCTTGCGCATACGGGTGACTTTCTTCGCTCATAAAAGGAGCTTCCGTTTCACAAATGGTATCGTCAGGTGTTTTGTTACTGGGTGGTAACGGAAAATGGGTGTTGTAAGCTGCTACCGAAGCAATTATGACTACCTTTTTTACGCTATGGCTCATATTAACAACCTCTAGAAAGTTCTCAGTGCCTTTTATGGTAGGTTCTAACAATTCGGTTGTTGCATCTTTAAAGTCTAACTGAAAAGGGGTGCCCGAATGAATAACCACATCGCAATCTTTTACAAAATCTTGCAGCTGATCTTTATGTTCGAGCTTGAGTTCGCTGAAACTTAGATTTTCGTTGTAATAGAGCTTTTTTAAATGCTCGTATTTTTCTTTTTTAGATAAGTCGGTGGTTGATACTTTAACCTGAAATCCATTGTTTAAAAATCTTTTGGTAATATGGCTTCCTATAAAACCAGCCCCACCAATGATGCCTACTTTTTTCATTTGTTGTTTGTTTTAGTTTGTATTATACTACTATTACGTTAACTTATGCTAGATTTCTAAGTGGTTACTAGCTGTAATCACTACACTATTTAAATCTATGCTTGGGGGGAGTGTTTTGGTTAACCTAAAAAACGAGAAATTTAGTTCTAAAAATCTCGCTTTTATATAGGTTTGTTGACTTGCTAAAGGTTTAAATAATTAGTCTTTTTTGGCAGGTGTTAATTCCATACCCATAGCTATATTAAGCGCTAATTTGTCGTAATAAAGAATGGATCTCTTTATTTTTCCGTCTTTAACTTCGGCTGTATATTGATAAGGCAATTCCATATCAATACCATTCTGCGTAAAGGTATAAGTGCCCCAAACGGAAACCCAATCACCTTCTAAATCGCCACCTTTAACTCTAAATGAATTTCTGACATACTCGTTTTTTTGATTGGTACGAACTTTGTGATTTTCTTTCCAACTGGCAATAGTTTCCGCCTTTGTTTGAGTTTCATTTGCACTGGGTCCTGCACCAATATGATCTTCTGCCATCAAACTAGCCGCTAGATCCATTTTATTGTTCGTTAGCGCATCAATGTAATCGGTGACTACTTTGATGTCTTCATTTTCTGTTGGGTTTGACACGGATTCTTGAGCAAAAGTCATTTGTCCTACACATAGCAATAAGGCAATGCTAATTGTTTTTAATGTTTTCATTTTCTAGTAGTTTTAATATTAATTAATTAGGATTACAAATTATTTGTAATTACTTAAAACTACTCGATATTCAGGGTTCTTAGTGAAACATATAGGACGAAATACGCTGAAAACTGTCCGAAATAAAGCTTTTATTTATCAGCAGGTGTTCATATAAACCATTATGAGGCTACTTTTAAATAGTTTGTAACCTATTTAGGAGTTTTTCTTTTAAAGTTTTACTCACTGGAATCGATTTTTTTCCAATAACAATATAGTTGTTCGCCACTTCATCAATTTGGGAAAGATTAATTATAAAAGAGCGATGTACTCGTAAAAAGTGTTTTTGAGGTAATTTTTTCTCCAGGTCCTTGAGGGTCATGACCAAAAGGTATTTTTTATCTTTCGAATAAATACAGCAATAATTACGATCAGCTTCTATATAGAGAATACTCTTAATACCAACTTTGACCATTTTGTCTTGATAGCGAACAAAGATGCAATCACTTAAAACTAAGGATAAAGATTTTTCTTTTGAAAGTAAATTTTCTGGACTATTTTCAATTTGAAGTCGATTGACCGTCAGTTCAATAGCACGTTGTAAATCTAACTTTTTGAAAGGCTTTGTTATGAAGGCATACGGATTAGTTTCCTTAGCTCTATTAAAATTCAAATCATCTGAATTCGCAGTCAGGTAAATAACAGGAATTTTATAGTCTTTTTGCATGATTTGTACAGTTTGTACTCCATCAATATTGCCTTTAAGCGAAATATCCATTAATAAAATATCGGGCTGGTTTTGTGCAATGCTTAAAAGTGCTTCTTCACCACGAGGAATAATACCTATAACTTCATAGCCTAATGTAGAGAGCTGTAAAGAAATATTTGCAGCAATAATCATTTCGTCTTCTACAATCAATATTTTAATAGGAGTGTTCATTATGCGGCTGGTTTTATTTTAAAGCATGGTTCAACAGTTCACTCATAATTTAGCTACAGGGTGCTTTGGTATGCAAATCCAATTCTAAACTAATTGTTTTGTAATGACGTTATTTTGATAACATTCCTAACTGTGTACAAGGTATTGATTTGTAATATCTAAAACTACTATACAAGTTGTTTTTTTGGTATTCAGTAGTTTTTATTTTTTTATCTGATTTTTGTTGTTAATAAGTAGCTAAAGCACAGATGTGATTTAAAGCTCATTTACTCAGAAATTGGTCATTAAACAATAAATACCATCAATCAAAATTATCTGACATTTCAGTTGTTTCGCTTTGGCTTAAAATGACATAACAACTTTATTACTAGTTATTTGTGTACAACTTACTATCCTTTTTTCTTTCTTCAAACATTAGTTTTTCTACCTTTATCACATCACTCCCATAAGGGAAAGCAAAAGCGCTTTTGTTCATTTTATAACCTTAAAAATACATTTAAGATGGACACAATTTTAATACTAGATCGCCTAGATCGTTTAGAAAAACTATTTATAGGTCAAAAAGAAATTTTGACCTTAGATGAAGCCTGTGATTATACAGGAATTTCAAGAAGCTACCTTTATAAGCTTACAGCTAAAGGTAAAATTCCACACTCCAAACC
This sequence comes from Cellulophaga sp., assembly GCA_030731855.1. Classification (GTDB taxonomy): domain Bacteria; phylum Bacteroidota; class Bacteroidia; order Flavobacteriales; family Flavobacteriaceae; genus Cellulophaga. The sequence goes on from JANQTG010000244.1 coordinate 9,078, forward strand.
CAATGGAAAACTACTGTTTTTTGAGAAAACAAAATTAGTGGAATGGTTGCTTCAAAATAAAGTATCATCGCCTAGAGAATGACTTTGGCATTTCTCTAAAAATACTACACTTCTTTTAATTCACACCTTATTCAAGGTAATAAAGCTATATTATGAAATACACAACATATATCCGAGTGGGTACCTGCTATTATAAACTAGTAAACGTCCCGACTATTGCCGGACAGTTCAACGAGATCATTGTGCCATGGACTATGGAGGCCATCCGCCAAGATCATGGAAGAGATTTTATTGGAATCATCAAAAAGTACGATGGATTTACCTGTCTTCCCAGCCATATTCACTTTAAAAGGGATTGCCACGGTTTCTATAACACGTATGCACCATTGCCTCATGAACTTCAAGAAGGAGATTTTCCTTATAAGTTGCAACTCTTAAAGCATATTTTTGGTCAGCAACTGAACCTTGGGATGGATTATTTGCAACTGTTATTTCAGAAGCCAATTCAAGTCCTACCCATTTTATGTCTGGTATCCAAGGAGCGGTCAACTGGTACGACCACTTTTCTCAAGTGGTTAAAAACCGTATTCGATAATAATTTAACCTACTTAACCAATGATAGCTTTAGTAGTCAATTTAATGTAGATTGGGCCAATAAGCTTTTGATTTGTATTGACGAAGTATTGTTCAACAAAGAAGAATTGACCGAACGGATTAAGTACCTAAGCACCACCAATTTTAATAAACTAGAAGCTAAAGGGAAAGACAAAAGGGAGGTAGAGTTCTTTGGAAAGTTCATTCTTTGTAGTAATAACGAAGACAATTTTATAAAAATTGATTCCAATGAAACTCGTTTTTGGGTGTTGAAAATACCTTCCTTGAAAAAGGAGGAAACACAATTTCTAGGCTATCTAGAATCCGAGATACCGGCATTTCTTTACTATTTGCAACATAGAGAATTAACTAGTCCCAACAGAACTCGAATGTGGTTCTCGCCAGCTCAGATTAAAACTAAGGCTTTGGAGAACTTAATGCAGAACAATAGAAACCGAGTAGAAAAGGAATTGGTTAGTATTTTTCTTAGTGCTATGGAAACATTGGAATTAGAAGAAATACATGTCTGTCCTTTAGATGCCCTTCAACTATTGAACCGCACGCGCATAAAAACTGACCTTACACAATTAAGGCATATTCTTAAAAAGGATTGGAAGCTTCTGAACCAAGAAAATTCTATGGTTTATAGGAAGTTAATGATCTGGCAAGACGGAGGAATGGGATTGACTGATGCTAAGGGAAGGTACTATTCCATAAAAAGAGATTTTCTAATGGAATATTTCAGGGAATAAAAGCAAAACGATGAAACGATGACAAAGTGATGCAGCTGAAAATGCAGTATTTATAAGGGTTTCAGAGGGTTTTGTGTCATTTCCGAAAAATAGGCTAGTGAAAAGAAAAAAACACCCCACTAATTATACTTTTTTTTGATGAAACGATGATAGATAGTGTTAAGGCCAGTAAATATAAGGGTTTAACCCGTCATCGTTTTGTCATCATTTTGTCATCAAAACAAAATGATGATACAAATTGGTGCAAAATAATATACTATGGATAAGAAAAGAACAACAGGATTATCGTGTGAAAGAGCCCGAGCTTTTCCCATCGAAAAGGCGCTGGCAAAACTCGGGCACTTTCCGACCAGAGAAACGGAGAAAGAAGCTTGGTTTCTGAGTCCGTTCCGCTCAGAAACCCAAGCCTCTTTCAAGGTGTCCAAGAAACTCAATAGATGGTATGATCATGGTCAAGGAATAGGAGGGAATGTTATTGATCTGATTTGTCAAATTAAACAATGTTCTGTAAAGAGCGCTTTAGCGTTTATTAAAGAACAAATGGAAACTTCTTTTTTTCTTCAACAGCAACCTATTTCAAAAGAAGGAATACAAAAGTTAGAAACAAATCATGCGATAACTATTTTAAAAGTCAAGGAACTATTACATCCGGCATTAGCGCAATATTTACAATCAAGAAGCATATCCATAGAAACAGCTAAGAAGCTTGTCAAAGAAGTACACTATCAATTTAAAGGTAAAAAGTATTTTGCGATCGGATTACAAAATGATTCAGAAGGGTGGGAACTACGAAATAAATACTTAAAGAATTCATGTTCTCCAAAGGATATGACTTCAATTCAAAAAGGTCATTCTAAGCTACTAATTACTGAAGGCATGTTTGACTTACTATCCTTAACTGAAATAAACAAAAAACTAGCATCTGAATACGACATTTTAGTTATGAACTCGATTGGTTTTCTTGAAAAAGTAAAATTAATAAGTAAAGGATATGACACAATAGACCTATATCTGGACAATGATACCAATGGAAAACTCACGACTGAAAACTTGATACATCACGCTAAAAATTTCAAAGACAAATCTAAACTATATGACGGATTCAAAGATGTGAACGAATGGCAAATTCATTGTACTAAAAAGGGAATTAGTCAGGAGGCGCAAGATGTGTTTTTGTTGCCACAAAAACAAACTTGCTTTACGCCCGATGGTTGCAAAGAAAATAAAAAATGAAGAAGACTTATATCAAATTTAGATGCTCTATTTATGAAAAGAAACTCCTTAAAAAAAGAGCTGTACGAGCTGGAATATCTCTTTCTGAATATTGTCGTAATTCCGCTTTTGAAAATTCGGTCATTGAACGTTTGACTTCTGAACAGCTAGCACATTATCAAATGCTGGTCAAGTATAAAAACAACTTTACAAGCATCAGCAATATGTTTAAAAAGCATAATCCTAAACTAGCTAACGAGGTCATTCAATTAGCCGAAGAAATTCGTAATCACCTGTACAATTTTAAAAAATAAAACCATGATTGGAAAAGGACAATCTATAACACATACTGGCGCGTCAATTTCCTATGGATGGAATCAAGAGAAAGATGCCGAAGTAGTTTTTAGACAATATGTCGCAGGAGAGAATGTAGAGGATATCACCGAAGAATTTAAAATGATTCAAGAACAGAATGTACGCTGTCATAAAAATACGCTCAGTTTTATACTAAGTCCTACCCAAGAAGATGGAAGAAAACTAAGCAAAGAACAATTAGGAGAAATGACTCAGAAATTCATACAAGAAATGAACTTAAAAGACCATCAAGCTGTTGCCTTTGTTCATAGAGATAAAGCACATACACACGTTCACGCTTATGTGAATAGAATAGGTTTTGATGGAAAAGCATACAATGACAGCTTTATTGGAAAACGAAGCCAGGCAGCGGCTGAAAGCGTGGCTAAGCAAATGGGACTTACCACCGTCAAGGAAGTACAACAAGAAAAGAATATGACGCTTCAACCGATACGCTTAGAAATTAAAAATATCCATCAAAAAGTGATGGAAAATGAAAGACCAAAGAACTTAGAGGATTACATCAAAGCAATGAAGCAACAAAATGTACAGGTAATTCCAAGTATCAACAAGGCCAACAAACTACAAGGATTTAGATTGGAATACAAAGGTTATAATTTAAAAGCAAGCGAAGTACATCGTTCCATGTCTGGAGGAAGAATTATGGGTCAAATTGTCCAAAATAGAGGTATCGGAAATCAATTAAAACCGATTGATACCGTAAAATTTCTTGGAAAGACAACAGAACTTACAGTAAACTTTGCAGCAAGTATCGCCAAGAACTTAATAAAAAAAGTAATTAAAAGAAGTATTAGTAAGGGAATAGAATTTTAAAGCAAGAAATAATGGGCTATAAAAAATTAGATGAAGTCATGGAACTTCTAAGTGATGAATTAGACGGATTTAATAAGAGTATTGATAAATTAGAAAAGCTGACTCAAAACACTGAAAACATCAAAATCAAAGCGGATACTTCTAATGTTGAATATCTACTCAAAGAACACTTACGAACTGAAAAAGAAAGAAACGGCAGGCTTCAAGAAGTTATTCAAAATATGGCAAAGCAGCTATCTAAATCAAGCGTAATTCCAAAAGTTCAGCTATGGATTCATTACACGATTTACTTCATTTCTTTGATTATAATCGGCTACTTGATATTTAATCAAACACAACTTACCAAAAAACATGAAAATGACGCAGTTAAAATTCTAAAGTTGGAAAAATAAGAAAGTATTCCAAATCAAAAGTAGGTTGAGCCCTGCTGGATTTCTTCTTAACGCTTATCAATCCGAACACTAAAGAAATCCAACTGGATCCACGCGCAGATAAGTTATGGTAAGATTTGGGGAAGTTGAAGTCTACAAACAATTAAAATTTATATCATTTGCTATTAAATGCCAACAAATAATAAGAAAAAATAAAAGTTTGGATGTTATGTGCAAATTATGTGCAAATAAAAAAAGCTTTCAAGATTTAATTCTTGAAAGCCTTAATTTTACTAGTGGTCCCACCTGGGCTCGAACCAGGGACCACCTGATTATGAGTCAGGTGCTCTAACCAACTGAGCTATAGGACCGTTGATTATTTTAATATTTATGCTAAAAATTAACTTAAATACCGCAATTTGCGGATGCAATATTACCACTTATTTTTAAACGTTGCAAACATTCTTTTTTAATTAAGAATTTAATTAGAATAAGATTATTCGATTAAATAGTAGGCGTTAATTAGACTTTTTTGTTCAGGTTCTTTATTCTTTCTATAGAGGAAGTCTATCGTTTAAAAACCTAAATAAAAACAGCTTTCATATCTCTTGGCACAACTCAATTAAAACTCCATTCGTTGTTTTTGGATGTAAAAATGCCACCAATTTATTATCTGCTCCTTTTTTTGGCGTTTCATTCAACACTGTAAAACCCTCTTGTTTAAGTCGTGCTATTTCGGCTACTATATCCTCAACAGCAAAAGCAATATGATGAACGCCTTCTCCTTTTTTATCTAAAAATTTCGCAATTGGGCTATCAGGGTTTGTAGCTTCTAATAACTCTATTTTGTTAGGACCTGATTTAAAAAACGAAGTTTTTACTCCTTCAGCCAATACTTCTTCTTCTTTATAGTGAGCTACACCCAATAGCTTTTCGAACAAAATATTCGATGACTTTAGATCTTTTACGGCAATCCCAATATGTTCTATTTTATTCATTCTTAATTTTTTATGCTAGTATCTACATGCTATAACACTAAAATACGCATAATCTGTGTATTTTTGTGGCATGGAAACACAAAGACAAAAAAAAATAGGAGGCGTTATACAAAAAGATATCGCTGATGTCTTACAAAGAGCAGCAACAGATGGCGGGCTCCGAGGTACCTTAATATCAGTATCGAAGGTGGTTGTAACCACAGATCTTTCTATCGCAAAGGTGTATGTAAGTATTTTTCCTACCAAAGATGCTCAAGAACTTTTAAAAGGAATAAAATCTAACCAACCTTTAATTAAACACGAACTGGCGCAACGCACTAGAAACCAATTGCGTAGAATGCCTGAATTACTATTCTTTTTAGATGACTCTTTAGAATATATCGATGGTATCGAAAAATCATTAAAGGGTGTTAACAACCCTATTGAAAATCCTGATTTATTAGAGAAAAGAAAAAAGGCATAATTTGAATTTTTCGCTCTACATCGCCAAGCGTTACGTAAGATCAAAAAGTAAACAGACAGCAGTTAATATTATAAATGCTGTTACTTTTTGGGTTATTGTTATTGGTGCTGCGGCGCTTTTTATTGTTTTATCTGGTTTTGCAGGACTAAAAGATTTTAGTCTTTCGTACACCAACTCGTTTGACCCCGATTTAAAGGGATTACCTAAAATAGGAAAATCTTTTTCTATAACAGAGTCACAAAAAGAAGCTTTAAAAAATCTCAAAGGGATTGTTGCGTTTTCTAAAGAGTTAGAAGATCGTGTTTATTTATCGCACAAACAAAAAGACCATATTGCTTTTATTAAAGGAGTTGACACAAACTATACCCAAGTGATCGGAATGGATAGTACCCTTTATCTGGGCGATTGGTTTAATGAACAGCAAGTGGTTACAGGCATTGGTATCGCAAACTTATTGGGTTTAAATATCAATAGTTATCGTAGTCCGTTAGAATTATTAGTGCCAAAACCTGGTACAAAATCCTTAACACAGCAAGGCCCAAACGCTAAATTTTTCAATACTTTTCCTGTTGTATTAAGTGGTGTTTATGCCGTAGAAGCAGAGTTAGATAATAAATATGTTTTTGCCGATCTTTCTTTGGTACAGGCTTTATTGGAAAAAGATAGTACACAAATCTCAGGTATTAACTTTAAATATTCCAAAAATGTAGATGTTTCTCAGGTTAGAAACGATATTCAGAAAATATTTAATGATGATATTGTTCTAAAAGACAGAAGAGAACTCAATAGCACACTCTATAAGATGTTAAATACCGAAAACTTGGCGACCTATTTAATTTTTACATTGGTGTTAATTATCGCTTTATTTAATGTTGTGGGTGCATTTATTATGATGATATTAGACCAACAAGGCAACTCAAAAACGCTTTATAGTTTAGGTGCTACAATTAAAGAATTAAGGCGCATTTATTTTATACAGGGTATTATCGTTACTTTTTTTGGAGGATTTATAGGTGTATTTATCGGTTCGCTTTTAATTTGGTCACAAGTAGCTTTCGAATGGTTAAAAATCAGTCCTACCATACCTTACCCTGTAGCATACCAGTGGATTAATGTGTTGATTGTTTTAGGTACTATTGCCGTTCTAGGCATTATTGCTTCTAAAATTGCGAGTAGTAGAATTAATAAAGGGCTTCTTTCTTAATGTAGTAATACTTCAATGTAACAATTTTTGATTTGAAAACCTGCCCGTCAGTAGGCGTGTACCAATGACTATGTGAAGATGCTTTTCTGGTGACTGAGCGTAGTCCAAGTCAAGGAGTACAATATAACAATTTGTTGAACTAAAAACGTACTATACTGTCATTCTCAATTTCTGGAGGTTGCGTGTTTATTATTGGTGAGTAATCTACAATTAAAAGTTTGGCGTAAAAATTAGAATCTAATTCTTTTAATTCATCCAAATTAAGATGTTTTAAAGCTTTACCGAATAGTTGATTCGATTTATAATCTAAAACTAAATCAATTCCTTTTAAAACCTCAATCAAGTTTTTTTATTGAATTCTTCATTTAATTTTACATCCCAGTAAAAATTATAAAAAAGACTACTGTAATTTTTAGCGTCTAGCCTTTTTTTTGAATGTCTTTATAGTTCATTTTGAAGTATATTAGTACTTTCAACTAATTCTGATTGAACTAATATTTGATTGTCTTGATTAATTATTATATCAATGATATTATGAATTAGTGCGCCATCATTACAGTTCTTATCAATAATAACAGGAAATAGATAAGAAGAATTCTTAAATTCGATTTTCCCTAAACGGTTTTTATTATCGTATAGACTTATTATACTTTGCCTTTCAATTAATGTTATTAAATCAATATTATTTAGTGAAAAATCTACTTTTACGGTATCCGTTTTTGTATTAAAATGATTGAAGTTTATAATTATGTTGTCTTTTTTACAGCTAACAATAATAAATACAGCGATAAGTAAAATTAATAATACCAGCTTTTGAATTTTATCCATAAAATTAAATAATCCGTCCGAGTAAGAGTTCTACCCTTTAAAAAAAGTTAGAGAGAGCTAAACTCATATCCACCAAAAACCTCTAAAACTTCATCAAAAGCAGCAAAAACCTCTTCGGAATGATCGCTGGTGACCATTTTCATGCGGTGTTCTTTAAAGTTCGGAATGCCTTTAAAATAGTTGGTATAATGTCTTCTAGTTTCAAAAACACCTAGTAATTCGCCTTTCCAAGCAATTGCCATTTCTAAGTGTCGTTTTGCAACAGCAACACGTTCTTCCATCGTCGGAGGGTTCAGGTGGGTTCCTGTTTCGAAAAAGTGTTTTACTTCTCTAAAAAACCAAGGATAACCAATACTTGCTCTACCAATCATAGCGCCATCTAAACCATATTCATCTCGCATTTTCATAGCAGCTTCTGGAGTATCTACATCACCGTTACCAAAAACAGGGATGTGCATGCGTTGATTGTTTTTTACCTCAGCAATAGGTGCCCAATTGGCGTTGCCTTTATACATTTGAGCGCGTGTTCTACCATGAATGGCAATTGCTGCACAACCTACATCTTGCAAACGTTCGGCAACCTCTACAATTTTAATAGAATCATCATCCCAACCTAAACGAGTTTTTACGGTAATGGGTAATTTGGTGTGTTTTACCATCGCTTCGGTCAGCGATACCATTAAATCTATATCTTTTAAAATTCCCGCACCCGCTCCCTTACTCACCACTTTTTTAACGGGGCACCCGAAGTTAATATCGATAATATCTGGATTTGATTTTTCTACAATCTCAACAGACTGTAACATCGATTCTAAATTGGCTCCAAATATCTGTATACCGACTGGTCTTTCTTTTTCGTAAATGTCTAATTTCATGACGCTTTTAGCAGCATCACGGATTAATCCTTCTGACGATATAAATTCTGTATAAACCACATCAGCGCCTTGTTCTTTGCATAACGCACGAAAAGGCGGATCACTCACATCTTCCATAGGTGCAAGTAATAAAGGGAAATTTGGTAATTGTATGTTTCCTATTTTTGGCATGTCTTTATTTTTTAATTTGTTTTGGTCACTGAGCGTAGTCGAAATGAAAAAAACAATAAATTAAAATGATATATCAGCTTCCACTTTTGTTCCGTTTCTGTCCACTACCACTTTGGTTGTATTTCCTTCTTCAAAAGTGGAAAGTGCGCGCATGTAACTCATCATATCAACAATAGTACTATCGCCCAACTGAATCACAATATCTCCTTTTTGTAAGCCTGCTTTTTGAGCCGGTCTGTCCTCACTTATACCATCAATCCGCATGCCTTTGCCATCAAACAAATAATCAGGAACGACACCTAAAGCTACTTTAAAACGTGGGACTTCTTCACTTTCATTTTTTGTTTTTCTAAAGGCTAACTTATCACTTTTATCTAAGTCAGAAATCACATTAAAAATATAATCCGTTATCAATTGCATTCCCTCGTAATTCAGTTTATTGGCATCATCTGATGGTTTATGATAATCTTCATGTTGTCCTGTAAAAAAGTGCAGTACCGGAATATCTTGTAAATAAAATGAGGTATGATCAGATGGGCCAACACCAGATTCGTTTAACACCAATTTAAAATCAGTATTTGATGCGTTTAAAACCTGACTCCAAATTGGCGCTGTACCTGTTCCACTAATCGACAAGGTTTTATCTTCTCTAAGTCTGCCCACCATATCCATATTCAGCATATAATTAGCGGTTGATAAGTCTATCGTAGGGTTTTTTGCAAAAAAGTTACTTCCTAAAAGTCCCATTTCTTCGCCTGAAAAAGCCATAAATAGGTAGTTATTATTGGTATTTACTTTTTGTAGCGTATCGGCAAGTTTTAAAAGTATCGCCACGCCACTCGCATTATCATCAGCACCGTTGTGTATGGCTTCGCCTTCGCGGAATAAAGAACCTTCGCCGCCCATACCTAAATGGTCGTAATGAGCGCCAATAATTATGGTTTTTGTGGCTTTATTATCAATAAAACCAATCACATTTGTTCCTGTAATAGTACTATCGCCAGTTACAAATTCTACCTGACCGTGTGGATCTTTTTTAGGTTTAAACGTAAACGTTTGATAATAAGTACCTGCATGACCTTTTGGAGTTAAGCCCATATTTTTCATCCGATTCATAATATAATCAGCAGCTTCTAACTCGTAAGATGTTCCTGTTTCTCTACCTTCAAGAGCATCACTCGCTAAAAAATTTACATCATCAGCAAAGCTTATTATTTTTTCTGGCTCGGTTTTGCATCCAATAACAAATAATAAAAAAACGGGTAGTAGTTTCAAATTTCTCATTTTACTGTAATTTTGTGTAAAATTAAGCATCCATGAAGAATTTTTTACTATTCCTATCAATTATCTCATTAGCAGCCTGTAAAAGTGATCCTAAAAAAGAGATAACTACAGAAAAAGAAACAAAACTGTCTTTAATGGCGGGTAACGATACGCTAATTTATCCTGAGGAAAAAAACTTTAAAAGCATCCGTCAAATCACTTTTGGTGGCGATAATGCCGAAGCTTATTGGAGTTTCGACGATAAGCAATTGGTTTTTCAATCGAATAATACAAACTGGGGCGTTAATTGCGATCAAATGTTTTTAATGAATGTAAACGAAAGCTTTGAAAACAAAAAACCGCCAATGATAAGTACTGGAATGGGAAGAACTACCTGCGCGTATTTTTTACCAGACAACAAACACTTTGTTTATGGTTCTACGCATTTAGCCGATAAAGAATGTCCGGAAGTGCCTCTACGTAAAAACGGGAATTATGTTTGGCCGGTGTACGATTCGTTCGATATTTTTGTGTCTGATTTAGAAGGGAATATTACCGCACAATTAACTACAGAACCTGGCTATGATGCGGAAGCCACGGTATCTCCAAAAGGCGATAAAATTGTTTTTACGTCGACCCGTAGTGGCGACTTAGAATTATACACCATGAATTTAGACGGGACTGATGTAAAACAAATTACGGACGAATTGGGCTATGATGGTGGTGCTTTTTTCTCACCGGATGGTACGCAGCTTATTTTTAGAGCATCACGACCAAAAACGCCCGAAGCCATCAAGAAATATAAAGATTTATTGGCAGACGGACTAGTAGAGCCTACCGATATGGAGCTATTTATTTGTAATGCTGATGGAAGTGAATTACGTCAATTAACTTTTTTAGGAAATGCCAATTGGAGTCCGTTTTTTCATCCTTCAGGAAAAAAAATATTGTTCTCTAGTAATTTTGAAGCTGAAAAAGGTTTCCCATTCAATTTATATATGATTGATGTAGATGGAAAAAATCTAGAACGCGTTACGCATAGCGAAACTTTTGATGCTTTTCCTGTATTTTCTAATGACGGCAAACACTTAATATTTTCTAGTAACCGAAATAATGGTGGTGGTAGAGATACCAATTTATTTATTGCGGAGTGGCAGGAATAAAAGAGGCCCCACTAACTCAAGCCTCCCCCAGCCCCTCCAAAAGAGGGGAGCTATATATTGTAAGCTGAAATAGCTAAAACTAAAAGGTTTAAAGCACAAAATTCCCCTCCGCTTGTGCTGAGCGAATTCGATGTATTGAAGGGGTTGCGGGAGGAAAATCATAATATTTGCTATGACTGATATTTCAATTTTTGATTTTAGGATTAATAATATCAAAATAAATTGATACAATTTATATCAATACAGATTTTAAGCTTCCCTCTGCTTTTGCTTAGCAGAGTCGAAATTTTGGATTGGTTGGGGGAGATCTTTGGAGGAGGTATTCATTTATTTTTTGAATACCTCGCGTTTTTTGTTGCCTTTAGATATTACATCTTTTTAAGAAAAAAAAGTAACGATGTTATTTCTTCAACAAACCGACTTTCGATTATTATTGGTGCTGTTTTTGGTGCTTTATTGTTATCGAGAGTGGTGGCTTTTTTAGAAGACCCTATTTTTCATTATCAACTAGGTTTTCTGCATCTTTTGAATAATAAAACCATTATGGGTGGACTTTTTGGCGGTTTATTGGGTGTTGAGCTAGCTAAAAAAATTATTGGAGAAAAACAGTCTTCTGGCGATTTGTTTACGCTACCTATTATTTTAGGCATTATTATCGGTAGAATAGGTTGCTTTTTATCTGGCACCGATGAATTTACCTATGGCATGGTAACTAAAAGTATTTTTGGTATGGATTTAGGCGACGGCTTACTACGTCATCCTATTGCACTTTATGAAATTGCTTTTTTAACGCTTTTGTTTATTTTAATACATCAATTTAAAAAGAAAAAGAAGCTAGAAAGTGGATTGCTATTTAAGCTGTTTATGATTTCTTATTTTGCATTCCGTTTTTTAATAGAATTTATAAAACCGAATACTTTTTTAGTCTTAGGCTTAAGTAGTATTCAGTATTTATGCGTACTTTGTTTTTTATATTACGCTACCACCATAAGAAACGCTTTTGTCTATGTCTTCAAAAAATTACACCTATTATGATTTTACGCTAAGCCTTTGTCCTGAATGTTTAAGGCGCGTTGATGCTAAAATCGTTTTTGAAAACGAAAAGGTGTACATGCTAAAAAGATGCAAAGAACATGGCGCATCAAAAGTATTAATAGCAGATGATATTGAGTATTACAAAAATATTCGCAACTACAATAAAGCATCAGAATACCCAAAAACTTTCAATACTAAAACTCATTATGGTTGCCCTTACGATTGTGGCTTATGCCCAGATCATGAACAGCATTCTTGCTTAACTGTAGTAGAACTTACGGACCGCTGTAATTTAACCTGTCCAACCTGTTACGCTTCCTCTTCTCCTAATTACGGGCGACACAGAACGTTAGAGGAAGTTAAAAAAATGCTCGATGTTATCGTAAAAAACGAAGGCGAACCCGATGTAGTGCAATTGAGCGGAGGCGAACCTACAATACATCCACAGTTTTTTGAAATTTTAGACTATGCCAAAACATTACCTATTAGGCATTTGATGGTGAATACCAACGGAATTAAAATTGCTAAAGATTTTGCTTTTGCAGAACGCTTAGCGACGTACGCTCCCGATTTTGAAATTTATTTACAGTTCGATTCTTTAGACAATCATGTTTTAAAAACGCTTCGAGGTGCCGATTTATCTGAAATTAGGCTCCAAGCCTTAGCGCACCTAAATAAATTAAACTTATCAACCACTTTGGTGGTAACACTTCAAAAAGGCTTAAACGACCACGAAATGGGGCAAACAATAGATTTTGCTTTAAAACAAAAATGTGTGCGTGGTGTAACTTTTCAGCCGACACAAATTGCAGGGCGTTTAGAAAATTTTGAAGTCGATGAAAACCGAATTACCTTAACCGAAGTTCGTAGAAAAATATTAGAACAATCGCCTATTTTTGAGTCGGATGATTTAATACCGGTACCTTGCAATCCTGATGCTTTGGTAATGGCATACGCTTTAAAAATTGGCGATGACGTAAGTCCGCTTACCCGCTATATTAACCCTGAAGATTTGTTGAACGAAGGCAAAAACACAATAATTTACGAACAAGATCACGAATTGCACGGTAAAATGGTAGAACTTTTTAGTACAGGAAATTCGGTTGAAAAAGCGTCTGAAAATTTAAAATCGATTATGTGTTGTTTACCAGAAATTGATGCGCCAGACTTAGGCTATGATAATTTATTCAGAATCATCATTATGCAATTTATAGATGCTCATAATTTTGATGTTCGTGCCATTAAAAAATCTTGTGTGCATATTGTGAATAAAGACTATAAAATCATCCCTTTTGAAACCATGAATTTGTTTTACAGAGACGAAAAAATAGCACGTTTAGAAGAATTAAAAGCAGAATACGAATGATAATCATATTAATACTTATGCTTTTCCCTGCTCTACTACTTGCAATTATAGGCATTATATTAATGGGTAAACAAAAGAAAAAAATAGCAAAAGTACTTTTTATCCTTTCTGGCGTTTATCTTTTGATTAGTTTCGGTACGTGTGGTTATGTGTTTTATGAATTTAATACGAATGGTAAATTATAAAAATGATAACTATACTCCCTTTAGAAGTTAATTTAGATGGCATTATTTATTATTTTGCTGTCATCATGATTGTTCCTGCTCTTTTATTAGCGACAATTGGATTTATACTCTCAAAAAATAAAAGTCCAAAAGCAGCAAAAGTCTTTTACATTTTGGCAGGCGTTTATTTGCTGATAAGTTTTGGCACTTGTGGTGTTTTAATGAGCTAATTTTAAAGTTTTACATCAAAAAGGAATAATACCACCTCTTTTTTATCGCTATTAGCTTAATTATAGCATATTTCTAATCATCCTCTAAATTGTGGTTCACAAATGAATTATATTTGCAGCTGCTTAGAGTAGTGATACTTTATGCAAAAAAAAAAAATTGATTACTGAAAATTATTCAGCATACATGAAAAACATAAGAAATTTCTGCATTATTGCGCATATTGATCACGGAAAAAGCACTTTAGCGGATAGATTGTTAGAATTTACTGGCGCCGTTACTGATCGTGAGTCAAAAGCACAGTTATTAGACAGTATGGATTTGGAGCGCGAACGTGGTATTACCATTAAAAGCCATGCCATACAAATGGAATACACCTATAAAGGCGAAGAATACATTTTAAACTTAATTGACACTCCGGGTCATGTTGACTTTTCGTATGAAGTATCACGATCTATTGCCGCTTGTGAAGGTGCTTTATTGGTGGTTGATGCGGCGCAAAGTATTCAAGCCCAAACCATTAGTAACTTATATTTAGCCCTAGAAAACGATTTAGAGATAATCCCTGTACTTAACAAAGTAGATTTACCAAGTGCAAATCCAGAAGAAGTTACTGATGATATTGTTGATTTATTAGGGTGTAAAGCCGAAGATGTAATTCCTGCAAGTGCTAAAACAGGTATTGGTATCGCAGAAATTTTAGCAGCGGTAATTGAGCGTATTCCAGCACCGAAAGGAAACCCTGATGAATCGTTACAAGCCTTAGTTTTTGACTCGGTTTATAACCCTTTTAGAGGGGTAGAAACGTATTTTAGAGTGATAAATGGCGAAATTAAAAAAGGACAGAAAATAAAATTTGTAGCTACTGATAAGGATTATTTTGCCGATGAGGTTGGTACCCTTAAATTGGTACAACACCCTAAAAAAAGTATTAAAGCCGGAGATGTTGGGTATTTAATTACAGGAATAAAAGATGCACGTGAAGTAAAAGTGGGTGATACGATTACCGATGCTGCAAGCCCAACAAAAAACCCTATCGGAGGTTTTGAAGATGTAAAACCAATGGTTTTTGCGGGTATTTACCCGGTAGATACCGAAGATTTTGAAGAGTTACGCTCTTCTATGGAAAAATTGCAATTAAATGATGCTTCTCTAGTTTTTGCCCCAGAAAGTAGTGCCGCTCTTGGTTTTGGTTTCCGTTGCGGATTCTTAGGAATGTTACACATGGAGATTATTCAAGAACGTTTAGAGCGCGAGTTTGATATGACGGTAATTACCACCGTGCCCAACGTTAGTTACCACGCGTTTACCAGAAGAGATTCTGAAATTCCATTAATTGTAAATAACCCAACCGATTTACCAGATCCTTCTACGATTGATCGTGTAGAAGAGCCTTACATAAAAGCTACGATAATTACAAAGTCGGACTTTGTGGGGAACGTGATGTCGCTTTGTATTGAAAAAAGAGGGATTATCACCAATCAAACGTATTTAACAACGGATAGGGTAGAGTTGAGTTTTGATATGCCTTTGGCAGAAATTGTATTCGATTTTTACGACCGATTAAAAACAGTTTCTAAAGGGTATGCTTCTTTTGATTATACGCCTATTGGAATGCGTGCTTCAAAATTAGTGCGTGTTGATATTTTGTTGAACGCACAACCTGTGGATGCATTATCAGCATTGATACATTTTGATAACGCCACTAATATTGGTAAAAAAATGTGTGAGAAATTAAAAGAACTCATCCCAAGGCAACAGTTTGATATTCCGATCCAAGCCGCTATTGGTTCTAAAATTATCTCTAGAGAAACCATTAAAGCCTTACGAAAAGATGTAACGGCCAAATGTTATGGTGGGGATATTTCTCGTAAAAGAAAACTTTTAGAGAAGCAAAAGAAAGGTAAAAAACGAATGCGTCAAGTAGGAAATGTAGAAATTCCACAAGAAGCGTTTATGGCGGTTCTTAAGTTGAATGATTAAGATTTAAACGTTAATAACACATAAAAACTATCAAAAAACCCAAAATATTTACTTATTTTGGGTTTTTTATGTACTTCTTTAGAATATTATATCTTCGTTTTATTTTTTATCTTGTAATTCCCCATCATCTTCAACAACACCATCAACATCAAACTTTT
Organism: Cellulophaga sp.; assembly: GCA_030731855.1. GTDB lineage: Bacteria > Bacteroidota > Bacteroidia > Flavobacteriales > Flavobacteriaceae > Cellulophaga. Next base: position 25,094 of record JANQTG010000244.1, read on the forward strand.
TGCCAATATAAACCAGTTTAAATTCTTCTGTAATATCTTCAAATTCAGTACTAAAAGACGATATTATTTTTAAATCACCACTGGCCGATTTTAGAAAAATAGGAATAATATCACTATCTGCTTTCGTAATTTCAATTAAACTTTTGTAGTGTTCGGTAGATTTTAAAGCAATTTCTTGTATTACAGGGTATTGCCTAACCGTTTCCGTGAGTTTTATAAAATCGTCGGTATGCGAAAAGAGGCCTTCTTTTGGGTTGTTGTTTGGGTCGCTCATTTCGTCACCAGTGACCAATCTAAAAGAGCCATGTTCGCCAAATTGTTTGGTAAATTTATCAATCGCGTATTTATTAATATCTGAGTTTCCAGTTAATGCCATTAAATATCCAACATCACTTAATTCTAAATTATCGGTTAAAGTATCAGAAAATATATTCGCTTCGATAGCTTCAAGTCCCATCTTTTTAGCCTTGTTTATATTGGTTTGGTTATTATCAATCAACACAACATGGCGGTCATTACTTTTTAAATAGCCACCAATTAATCTAGAAACCTTTGAAGCACCTATAATTAAAATACCTTCAGACTCTTTTAAAAATACCCCTACTAATTTCGCAAAAAGCCTTGCTGTAGTAGCATTCAATAGTACGGTACCTAGTACAATCATAAAAACTAAAGGAGTTATATATTCTGCTCCTGGTACATCACGAGCAATTAATTTAGACCCAAATAATGACGCAATACCAGCAGCTACAATACCACGAG
>JANQTG010000244.1:25955-28974 GCA_030731855.1 Cellulophaga sp.
AAAAAAGTAACCACACTTCCTAAGGTAATTAATTTGGTAATTACAGGGCCAACGTTTTTTATCTCGGCTCGTTTTAAAGTTAAGCCTCCTTCAAAAAGAATAATACTTATGGCGAGAGAAACAAAATAATACAAACCGTCTCCAGGGAAAAGTCCTTTTTCGCCGTTCCAAATAGGCTCTATCAGTTTTGCACCGTCAACCGTATATAAGGTAGCTATAGGCCCCACTAATAATCCTATTAAAATTAAAGGTAAAATAGCAGGAAGTTTTAAACGCCAAGCCACCCATTGGGCTATAATACCTAATACAATAATTCCTGCAAGTTCAAGCATTTGTGTTTTTTTGGAAAAATACGGATTCTATTTAAAACTATTGACCTTTATTGGGTTTTTGAAATAATTTTTTTAGATATCGAAAAATTCTACAAATAACTTAGTCGGTTTATGGCGCGAAATAGTTAAAAATTCCCAAAAATTCTTAATTATTTTTTGATTTTATTAAATTTCCAGATTAATACAGATGAATGCAATTATACCCAATAGAAACTGGTAATTTTAAATTAGACGGTGGTGCTATGTTTGGCGTTGTTCCAAAAACACTTTGGAATAAAACAAACCCTGCAGATCATCAAAATAGAATAGACCTTGCTGCCCGAAGTTTGTTAATTGAAGACGGCAATCGTTTAGTTTTGATTGATACAGGCATGGGTAACAAACAATCGGATAAATTTTTTGGTTACTATGATATGTGGGGCGACCATAGTATTAAAAAATCGCTGAAAAAACACGGTTTTCATAAAGACGATATTACCGATGTTTTTATGACGCATTTGCACTTTGATCATTGTGGAGGTTGTATACAGTGGAATAAAGACAAAACAGGATACGAACCCGCTTTTAAAAATGCTAAATTCTGGACCAACAAAGAACACTGGCAATGGGCAACTGAACCTAACAACAGAGAAAAAGCCTCTTTTTTAAAAGAAAATTTACTTCCGATGGAAGAAAGCGGTCAGCTTTATTTTATTGATAAAACCACCTCAACCGATTTCCAAAAAGGTTCTGAGCTAGGTTTTGATATTTTATTTGTCGACGGCCATACGGACAAACAAATGATTCCTCATATTTGGTACAAAGGCAAAACCATTGTCTTTATGGCAGATTTATTACCAACGGTTGGTCACATTCCTTTACCTTATGTAATGGGATATGATACACGGCCCTTATTAACCTTAGCAGAGAAAGAAAAGTTTTTAAAGACAGCTGCTACAAATGACTTTTATCTTTTTTTAGAACACGATGCGCACAACCAAATTTGTACCTTAGAAGCGTCAGAAAATAAGGTGCATTTAAAAAATAGCTATACTTTCGAACAAATTTTCACTTAATATAAATTTTACTAAACACCATTTATTCCATTAAATACGCACTTATGAATTTTAATTTTCCAAAATCAATGTTTGTCCTAATTGCAGGGTCAGCATTATTAGCAAGCTGCGGGTCAGCACCTGTGTTATTAAGCACACCTATAGAGAATATAGATACGCTTCCCCTAAAAATTTCTGATTTAACAGATACTCAAAAACAAACTTGGGGGCATACAGATTTAATTTTAGATACTATTCCTGGTATGGCTGTGGATAGAGCTTATGCTGATATCATCAAAAACAAAAAAGGAGAAAAAGTAATTGTAGCCGTTTTAGATTCTGGGATCGATTTAAAGCACGAAGATTTAGTGAATGTACTTTGGAAAAATACCAAAGAAATTCCAGGAAATAATAAAGACGATGATAAAAATGGATATATAGATGACGTTCACGGGTATAACTTTTTAGGAGAATCTTACAATGAACAGTTAGAAGTAGCGCGAATTGTTCGGTTAAAAATTGGCGATGCAGCCTACCAAGCGAAAGCAAAAGCTGTTTTAGAAAAAAAATATGATGAAGCACTTAAAAATAAAGAATACTACGAGCAAATTTTACAAACGGTTAAAACTGCCGATGCAGCTATTCAAAAAGAGCTAGGGAAATCTACGTATACCAAAAAAGAAGTTTCGGCTATAAAACCTAAAGATGAAGCCATGCAACAACATGCAGGCATGATTAGCCAAGTTTTTGGTTTCGCAGATGATGTGCCTAGTTTTATAAAAGATATTACCGGAGCGATTACCTCTATGGCAGACCAATTAAACTACAATTTAAAGGTAGATTTTGACGGTAGAACATTGGTAGGCGACAACCCTTATGATATTACCGATACCAACTATGGTAACGGAAACCCACAAAGTAGATCAGAAGAGGAAGCTCATGGAACACATGTTGCAGGTATTATTGCTGCACAACGTGGTAACGGAAAAGGTGTTGACGGTGTGGCTAATAATGTGGCGATTATGAGTATTAGAGCCGTATCAAACGGAGATGAATACGATAAAGACATCGCTTTAGGAATTCGTTATGCGGTTGATAATGGGGCGAAAATAATCAATGGAAGTTTCGGAAAAGGCTTCTCTCCAAACGCAGAATGGGTGTATGATGCTATAAAATATGCAGCAGAAAAAGATGTACTTTTTATACATGCAGCTGGTAATGATGGTCTAGATTTAGATGATCCAAACAATGCAAATTTTCCAAACGATCAAATAAATAACGGTGCCGAAATTGCTGATAACGTTATTACTGTAGGTTCGTTAACCAGAAAATATGGATCAGAATTAGTATCTTCTTTTTCTAATTACGGCAGCATCAATGTTGATATTTTTGCTCCAGGAAGTGATATATACGCTACTATGCCAAGCAGCAAGTACGATTTTAATAGTGGAACATCAATGGCAGCACCAGGTGTTGCGGGTGTTGCAGCTTTAATAAGATCTCAATATCCAAAACTAAAAGCTAGTGAGGTAAAACAGATTATTTTACAGTCTGGGTTAACCACAAAAGCAAAGGTCGTTACACCAGGTAACCCATCAGTTTCTAGTAATTTTAATACCTTATCAAAATCAGGAAAAATGGCTAATGCCTATA
>JANQTG010000245.1:0-2065 GCA_030731855.1 Cellulophaga sp.
GATTACTCCGTTAGATCAGAAATTGCTAGAAGCACAGTAGATCAAGTATATGCACAGGTACTTAGCGATGCTAATGATGCTTATGATTTACTTCCAGAAACTAATTCATTTTATGCGGACAGATATGCTGCACAAGCATTGCTAGCAAGAGTTTATTTTCAACAAGGTAATTATGCTGCTGCTAGAGATGCAGCTCACGATGTATTACAAAATAGTGGTCATTCATTAACCCCAACTTATGCAGAAGCTTTTAACAATGATGTAGATAGTGACGAGGATATTTTTGCCTTTCAAGTTACCAGCCAAACAGGAACAAATCAATTAATCAATCATTATGCTTCTGAAGCTGATGGCGGAAGAGGTGGAGATGTTAGGGTTGAACCAGCCTACCTAAGCTTGTTTACAGACCCTAACGACCAAAGAGGTAATTTCACTTACATTAACCCAGCCAATTCACGCAGACTAACATTAAAATACACCAACCAATTCGGAAATTTAACTATTTTCAGAACTGGAGAAATGCACTTAATACGCGCTGAAAGTAATTTCAGAGAAAATACAGTTATTGGTTTAGCTCCGTTAGCTGAAATAAATGCTTTAAGAGGAAGGTCTACGGCAGCACCATTAGTAGGTCCTTTAACTTTAGCTTCTTTTTTAGCAGAAAGAAAACTAGAATTAGCCTTTGAACAAGGTTTTATTCTGCACGATGCTAAAAGAACACAAACCTCTATTGGTACTTTAGCATGGAACGCTACGGCACTAGTTTTCCCAATACCACAAACCGAAATGGATACCAATCCATTAATGGTTCAAAATGCTGGATACTAATTAAAATTTAGTAAATATTATAGTTTTCAAAACGACCAACTTAAAAGTTGGTCGTTTTTTATTTTACATCAGTGAGGTACTGAATAACTTTATCATTAAAAACTATAGGTTGTTCTACGTTTACAACGTGACCACAGTTTTCAACTATAAAAAGTTGCGAAGTTTTATGTGATGCTACTAATTTTTGAATAGAAGGTAAAAACAAATAATCTTCTCTGCCCATAACGTATAAGGTAGGTATCTTAATATCGACCATTCTAAAAAAACGCAAAAGCGGGTTTATTTCTGACGTTAATTTAAACCAACGGATAAATTCTTTTTGGTATAATTTTTTAGCTTCTCGTACAAAAAGCGATCTTGATTCTTTATGATTTTTATTAGGCATAATCACAAAAGCAAAAAACTTATATAGCCATATATAAGGAATAACTGATTTGAAGATAACACCTAAACGTATCAAAACCTGAGAACGTAGGTTCAATTTCATGATAGCTCCGCCCATAATCATACTTTCTACTCTTTCTGGATATTTTTCAGCCAAATTTCGAATTAAAATAGTCCCTAAAGATATTCCTACGAAATGAGATTTCTGAATCTTCTCGTAATCAATAACTTCTAAGATATCATTAGTAATACAGTCAAAGGTATATTTATCGTTAAAAACGTCTTTAAAGTGTGTTTTGGAGTTACCATGGCCTCTTAAGTCTAAAAGTAACACATTAAAGTATTTCTTAAATTCACGGACTTGTTTATACCAAATAGTAGAACTCCCTCCTGCTCCATGAACAAAAGTCACCCATTTCTCAGAAGTATCATGTATGTGTTTGGTGTAACTTAACAATCGTAATTTTTTTGTAAATGTACTTTATTTTTTTTCAATTAACACAAGCTCAAATCTATATCGCAAATTGGGCTAGTAACTACTGCGTTTAACGGTTAAATATACCATTCATCCTGAATACGCATCCATCTATACAAAACATCTGATTTTCAGACATCTATAACGATTTTTAAACATCTAAAAGATCAAAATGAACGTATATTTGTAAAAGGACTTAAATTCATTACTTATGGAAAATCAATATTGCAGGGTTGGTACAGTAAAACCTCTGAATAACGAAGAGCAATCTATAGCACTTTTAGAATATTTATACCAGAATTTTATTGATAAAGCTGGTAATATAGAACATGCCAACACCAAATTGGGAGAGTTTTTTGCATCAAAAGCGCAAAAAAT
>JANQTG010000245.1:2165-8692 GCA_030731855.1 Cellulophaga sp.
TGGTCTATTATTTGTTTGGTAGTCATGCTATTTAAGGTTTGAATTGTTTCAAGTTCCTAGTTTAAGGTTTGAAAAAAAGTTGTTGACTATTAATTTTAAATAAAACAACTTTAAACATGAAACCTTAAACTTTAAACTTTTTAGAACCCTTTTAAAAAATTTCCGATGCTTCTTTTAACTTCTCGGTATTTTCCACGAAGCTTAATTCGTCTATAATTTTTTGAATATCGCCGTTTACAATATTAGGTAAGTCATATAGGGTAAGTCCTATTCTGTGGTCCGTAACTCTCCCTTGCGGATAATTATAGGTTCTAATTTTAGCAGAACGGTCACCACTACTTACTTGAGAGTTTCGTTTTGCAGCATCTTCTTCTTGCTTTTTGGCTAATTCTTGATCGTACAAACGAGAACGTAATACTCTAAATGCCTTTTCTTTATTTTTATGTTGTGATTTTTGATCTTGACATTGCGCCACCAAACCAGTTGGCAAATGTGTTAATCTTACAGCAGAATAGGTAGTGTTTACCGACTGACCTCCTGGCCCAGAGGAACAGAAAAAATCAATACGAACGTCTTTTGGTTCTATATGAACATCAAATTCTTCGGCTTCAGGTAATACCATTACGGTTGCGGCACTGGTATGTACTCTACCTTGTGTTTCGGTTTGTGGTACGCGTTGTACACGATGCACGCCAGCTTCAAACTTTAAGGTTCCGTATACATTTTCACCGGTAACTTCAAACTGAATCTCTTTATAGCCACCACTAGTACCTTCACTTAAATCGATAACGTTAGTTTTCCAACCTTTAGCTTCGCAATACTTGGTGTACATTCGGAATAAATCTCCCGCAAAAATACTTGCTTCATCGCCACCCGTTCCTGCTCTAACCTCCACTACAACATTCTTAGAATCTTCTGGGTCTTTCGGAATTAACAGTACTTTTATTTCTTCCTCTAGTTTAGGAATGGCAGTTTTTGCTTCTTCTAGTTGCATTTTAGCCATATCGACCATTTCTGCGTCGCTCCCATCACTAATAATTTCTTGAGCTTCTTCCATATTATTGGTAAACTCAATATATAATTCTCTTTTATCAACTAAGCCTTTAAGGTCTTTATATTCTTTAGTTAATTCTACATAACGCTTCTGATCCGAAATAATATCAGGCTGAATAATCAAATCTGCTATTTCGTCAAAACGTTGCTTTACTATATTTAATTTATCTAACATCAACTGTCAATATTTTATGCGAATTTACAATAAATTTGTACATTTTAATTCATTCTATTTTTTTTGATATCAGGGATATTTAAAATGAATAGTGTTCGGTGAATTGTCCGTTGGTACTTAACAAATACTATTCAGTAAGCAGTGTTCAGTAAACAGTAAAAATAGTAGTTAGCACCTAGTCATTAGTAATTAGTATAAATTACATCCTTAAAAAAGTAGTTTTTCACTGTTTTCAATTTTCAATAAAAAAAGCTAACGCACAAAAGTAGTTCCTAATGTAAAAATAAAGGAATCTAAGCCATCACTACGGGAATAATTACTAAACCGAAGATCTATAGTTTTGAGTCCGAATGTCAGCAATTTTGCATTTGTGAAAATATCTTTATACCGTAATCCTAATCCGTATTGATGTGCATTAAATTCCGATAAGTCATAATCGGAGGTATAAAAATTTTGTGTTGAAAGTGCTACTTCTTTTTCATTAAAATAATCAGCAGCAGTTTGAGAATAAAATCGATAGGTTGGATATATTGTAAACGAGTTCGTTATTTTAAAGGGCAATTCTATACTTGCGGTATGTGAAGTAATTCCCCAATCATCCATATAAAAACGATAATACGTTCTGATAATAAAGGTATCGTTCAAAAAATAATTTAAACGACCACCAATAGGCAGTTTAAATCTATTGCCTGGCAAACGTTCTACATCATCCGCTAGCTGAAAATCTTCGATAAAAAAGTCGTTCGTATCTGCAAAATATACTCTTTGAAACGGCGTACTTAATAATCCGTTTTGAAATACAGCATCTAAGAATATAGAACCTTGTAAACGTTTACTCAAAATCTGAGAAAAACCTAATGAAATGGCATATGAATTTCGATTTATAGTCTCGAATTCCGTAAAATTAGGCGAATAAGTACCTATTCCCGAAATTCTATCGTCAAAAAATCCATTTCTTAATTCTATAGGATACTGTGGATTCCATCGGTCAAAATATAAAGTTCCACTCGCTGAAAGCTCCGTATTTTTTTCATTATATAAACGAGTATATCCTCCACCAAAACCAACAGATGCGTAGTCGTATTCAGAAGAAAAATAGGCCTTTGCATTCCAAATTTTATTACGATCGTCAGAACTATGTTGATACGTAGGGTTTATATGCACTAACTGATCGGATTGTGAAGCACCCGAAGAGGCAATATAGGGGCTAACACGATTATTAGGGTCACCGTCTAAGGGATTTACATTACTTGAAGAAGCCGAAGTATAGGCCGAAATTCCGATATCTAAAGTAAGTACATCGTCTTCGTTCATAGGCAATCTTACAATTAAGCTAGAAGTAACATCTGTTAATTCTTCAGAACCATCACCGCCAGTTACCGCAGCATTGTTGCCATCTTGACCGTAATAACTAAAAAGCGCATCAATTTCAGTAGTTTCTAAAACTCTTTTTTTATAGGATGTGTCTTGCCCGTAGGTTACAAAACCAATAAAAAGTAAACATAAAAAAAGAAGTAATCTGATATTCAATTTTGATTTTATTTTAATTTTGAAGTTACACCGTTTTGGGTAACTTTTTAATGTAGTCTTCAATAAGATTAGACCTGCATTTTTACTTTTAATTTTCCTTTGGAGTTACTGAATTACTGCGATTTACTTCATTTTTTAATTACAACCACAACCGCCACCAGATTTACCACCATTAGCACCCGCCGCAGCTTCCCTGTAAATTTGAAAATTAGTTTCGAACTGCTCCATGCTTTTAGCCGATAATGCCATGTCATCATCATTCAAATATACCTTATCGTACTCTTTTACTACAACACAAGAAGTTGATGAAATAGTTAACATTAATAAGATGATTATTTTTTTCATTTCTAAAAAAGTTTCAAGTTTGAAAGGTTTAACGTTTAAGGTTCTTAATTGATTCTATTTCGCTTATTGTTACTAGTCAAAGTTTTATGTTTTTAGTATTACGTATTTCTGTTTTAGTATTTTTCTCAATAATTTGGACATAATACTTACTAATTTATTAAACTCAAAACTTAATATTTAAACATAATAGTAACGAAGCTACTGATTTTCATCAAACTTAATGCCTTTACTCTTATGAATTTTATTTTCTGAATCTACAATGATAACTTCTGTTCCTTCTAGTTGATTAATAAATGACAAACCAGTTTCGACACCCATTATAAAAACAGAGGTTGCCAAAGCATCACAAAGTTCGGCGCTTTTTGAAAAAATAGATACACTATTTATTCCTTTTGAAGGGTAACCAGTACGCGGATCAATAATGTGTGAATATTTTTCTCCTTTAAAAATTAAATATTTTTCATAATTCCCCGATGTAGCTACAGAAGATTCATCAACAGGAAGCCATGAAAATATTTTCTCACGATCTAAAGGATTCGATATCCCGATAATCCATTTTTCGCCTGAAACTTGCCTTCCCCAAGTCGTTAAATCGCCAGATGCGTTGATAATGCCTGCAAATACTTTGTTTGATTGCATTAAAACTTTTGTTTTATCAGCAGCATAGCCCTTTCCAAGTGCTCCAAAGGCAATTTTCATTCCTTCGTTTTCTAAAAAAACTGTCGATTCTTCTTTATTTAAAACAATATGTTTGTAACCTACTTTTGAAATTGAATTTTTAATTTCTTCTATTGAAGGTGGGTACATCATAGAACCATCAAACCTCCAAACTTTATCCATTGAAGCATAAGAAATATCAAAAGCACCATCAGTAATCTCGGAGAGTTTAATTGCTCTCGCAATTAAATTAAATAATTCTTCACTCACTTTAACGGGCTTAATACCTGCGTTTCTGTTGATTAATGAAGTTTCTGAATTTTCATCCCAAGAAGATATTAGCTTTTCGATTCTGATAATTTCGGCAATCGCTTCATCAATATGTTTATTAGCCATTACAGCACTTTCGGCCACGATAGTAATATCAAAACGAGAACCCATTAATTTTAGCGTTCTATCGACCGTTACATACTTTTTTTCTTGTGCATTTATAAGGCTTAAAGAAAAAAGAAAAAGAAAAAGAATTAGTATAGATTTTTTCAATCTTTAAATGAATTTAGGGTAGATATGTAAGCTTTAGGTGTTACTTTTTGATACCCTGTTTCTCCTAAAATTTCTCCTTTTTTATTTAATACCAAAACCAATGGAAAATAGCCTTTAGTATTATACTTTTCTGCAAGATTTTTATTTTCAACTACAATTTCTTCTGAAAGCTGATTTCCTTTTCGTCTTGGAAAATCTGCTTTGTACAAAATATAATGTTCCGCAGCATAGTTTATAAACTCACTGGACTGCCAAATATCTTTATCTAACTTTATACAAGGTGCACACCAATCGGATCCAGAGAATACCAGAATTAAGGTTTTATTGCTCGTTGTTGATTCTTTTTGAGCTTCCTCAAAATTTTTATACCAGTTTTGGCCATAAGAAGTTATGACAAACAAAAATGTGATTCCTAAAATTAGATGTTTCATTTTTTACCCGTATTTACTCAAAAATACGTAAGATATTGTTGGCTAAGATTTCTGTATTAAAAATTTTAAGCGGATTTGTCGTAATAGAATTCAATGGTTTTCCTGTTTGGTCAAAACGAGCTCCATGAACATTGCATTCAAAAATTCCGTTATTTTCAGAAAAAAAACTGATGTTAGGATTACCTTCATGACTACATATTTTGCTTGCTGCCACCAAGTTACCTTCTAAATTACGCACCACAATAACATCGCTTTCCGTAAAGGTTTGTTTTGATTTTACAAAAATAAATCCGCCATTATTTTGAAGGTTTGCTGAACTCGATGCGTTTAAATCGACCGTAAAACCTTCCGCTGGTAGTTCAGGTATTATTGGTTCTTCGCCACCGCCATTATCAGAGCAACCCTGTAAACATGAAAACGTTAGGGCAAAAGCAGCTCCAGCACCTAAGGTTTTTAAAAATTCTTTTCTTTCCATGATATAGTTTTTTTATTAAGACAACGTTAAAAATGGCAAAAGCGTATTTTATAGAGGCTTTTTAATTATTAGACGCTTGATATTGATTTTATTTTCCATAATGATAACAACAAGCAGCAATCAGGAGTTCGTCATTTTCGTATTTATAAACCAATCGGTGTTCTGAAGTTATTCGTCTTGACCAGTATCCTCGCAAATCTCCTTTTAAAGCTTCTGGTTTTCCTATACCTTCAAAAGGTGTTCGCCATGAACTTTTTATAAGTTCGTTGATGCGCTTTACTATTTTTTTATCAACTTTTTGCCAATATAAATAGTCTTCCCAAGAAGTTGTTGAAAAAATTAATTTCATCTATTCAATGAACTCTTTTTCCATACCTCTACCCTCTTCAAGTTCTTTAATAGAGTTTAACAAAACATCTCTATTTTTTCCTGTTAACAAATAGGTAGTTTCTTTTAAAGAGTTGTATTCATCTAAAGATATTAAAACGAGGTCTTTACCGCTTTTACGCTTAATGACAATATCACTAACATCATTTACTACTTTATCGAACCAATGCTTTAGATTTGAACGAAAATCTGTATAATTTACTGTTTCCATTTCACAAAGATACTAAAAAGTACTTAATTAAGTACTTTTTAGTTATTTTAAATCAATACTCAAAAGTACCTTTAGCACTTTTTATCGTCAGTTTTTTTGTTTCACTTTCTTCTACCCGACCAACAATTTTACCTTGAACACCAAAACTAGCTGCAATTGCTATTATATCTTCTGCAATAGCTTCATTTACATAAAATTCTAACCGATGACCGCAATTAAATACTTGGTACATTTCTTTCCAATCAGTTTTTGACTGTTCTTGTATTAAATTGAACAATGGTGGGACTTCGAATAAGTCATCTTTTATAATGTGCAAATTATCTATAAAATGAAGAATTTTAGTCTGCGCTCCACCACTACAATGCACCATTCCGTGAATGTCGGTAGACGAATATTTTTCTAACACCTTTTTAACTATGGGTGCATAAGTTCTAGTAGGCGAGAGTACTAATTTACCAGCATTTAAAGGAGCATCTTTCACGGCTTCTGTAAGCATTACATTGCCAGAGTATACTAAATCTTCTGGTACTTCGGCATCATAGCTCTCAGGATATTTCTTAGCTAAATATTTAGAAAAAACATCATGGCGAGCAGATGTTAATCCGTTACTACCCATGCCGCCATTATATTCGGTTTCGTAAGTTGCTTGCCCAAAAGATGCTAAACCTACAATTACATCACCGGCTTTAATATTAGCGTTATCAATAACCTCACTTCTTT
>JANQTG010000246.1:0-22027 GCA_030731855.1 Cellulophaga sp.
CGGTACCACAAACCGATGCTCTAACCAGCTGAGCTACAACCACCATTTGTAAGCGGGTGCAAAGTTAATTTTTTAGTTCCTATCTTCAAAATAATTAAGAGGAAATTTTTATTTTTTATTTCATACTTTACTTCGCATTATTATTTGGCAAATAATAGATAATTGAGGTACTTTAAAATAAATTTATCCGTTTAAATGCGTAAATTCATAGTTTAAATACATTTATTGAAAGTTGAATTCAAAATATATCGATTTTAGTTCTTTACCTATAAAAGCAGCTCACATTATATTTATGAGACTACATCTAATTCCTTTAAAAAATCTTAAAGATATTTTTGTCTTAATCTTTCCTTTTATATGGGCTTTTACAGCTTATTCGCAAACAAGTAAAATAGATTCATTAAGAATAGAAATAAGCGTTTTTGAAAACTCAAAATCATTTGATGAAAATAATATTGATTATGTAATAAAGCAAAATGCAATTTCTGAATTATATTTTTTTAGAAATTTAGATAGCGTACTATATTACTCAAACAAAGCATATTATATTGCCAAAAAGAATAATTTTATCAATGAAGAAATAATAGCGATAATTAATAAAGGCCATTATTATTTCAACATAGGCAAAAGCGAAGAGTCTTTATTATTACTAAATGAAGCCTTAACCTTATCTAAAAAACATAAAAACCGTAACCAAGGTACAATATTAAACAAACTTGGTTTCTATCAGTACGATTTAGGAAATTATTCGGAGGCTTTAAAATCTTATGTAGAAGCAACTAAATTAGCAGAAAAAACATCAGATAAAATTCTAATGTCTATTGTTAAAGAAAATATTGCTAGCCTATATATTGCTCAGAACGATCTTAAACAAGCCTTAGAAATTTATAAAGAAGTTAATGAAATTAATAATGAATTAGGAAATGAACAATTTATTGGAGAAACAAAAGCTAATACGGCAGATTTATACCTAAGATTAAAAGATTATGATAGTGCAAATTTAGAGATTGATTATAGTATTTCGATATTTGAGAAAAATAAATCATACGAATGGCTTTCTACTTGCTACAAAACTAAAGGAGATATCTATTTAAAACAAGATAGCTTACAACTAGCTTTATATTGGTATTCTAAAAGCCTAGCATTGCACGAAAACCTAAACGATGATATCTATAAAGCACCACTATTAAATGCTCTCGCCGAGGCTAATTTAAAATTAAAAAAATTCACCGAAGCAGAACAATTTGCACTATCATCTTTAGAATTATCAGAAAAGTTATTTCTTTTAGAAAATATTACAAATTCGTACAAAATTTTGTATCAAATAAATAAAGAAAACTCAAACCCTTTAGCTGCATTAGCATATCATGAAAAATATAAATTTTATTTTGATTCTATTTCTAGGAAGGAAAATCTTATTAGTATTGGTAATTTAAAAACGAAATTAGCGTTTGATGAACAACAAAAATCTATTGAAATAGCCAACGAAAAGGCACTTGCCCAACAAAATGTTTATATTTATTTAGCCTTATTTACACTGGTGATTTTTGGAGTTATCATTTTTTTATTAAAAAAGCAATCAAAAATAAGAAAAGGGTTTAATATCATATTACAATTGAAAAATAAAGCCCTTGAAAAAAGAGAGATTGAGTTAAGTGAAATAAACACTACAAAAGATAAACTTTTTTCAATTATTGGTCATGATTTAAGGGGACCAATAAACGCCTTAGGAGGCATTTTAAAGATGCTGAAAGAAAAAGAAATAAGCGAAAAAGAGTTTGCCCAATTTATTCCTAAAGTGAGCACAGATGTCGATGCAATATCATTCACTCTTAATAATCTTTTATCTTGGGGAAGAGCTCAAATGTATGGAGCAACCTTAGAGCCAAGTAAAATATCTATTCATAAATTGGTTGATGATACCATAAAATTTCTTGATGAAATTTCAAAAAATAAAAAATTAAAAATTTATAATAATATTTCAGAACAGATCACCGTTTGGGTCGATAAAAACCAAATGGACGTAATTCTTAGAAATTTATTAAGTAACGCCATAAAATTTTCTAATGTTGGGGAGGAAATTCACTTTTCATCTGTTGAACATGAAAAATATGTTGAAATTTCAATCAAAGATACTGGTGTAGGTATAAGTAATGAATTAAAAAGCAAATTATTTTCTAATACTTATACGTTAGTTTCTACCTATGGTACTGCTAATGAAAAGGGAACTGGTTTGGGATTAAACTTATGTAAAGAAATGATTCAAAAGAATGGTGGAGAAATTTGGATGGAAAGTGTTTTGGGAGATGGAAGTACCTTCTACATAAAGCTACCTAAAAATAAGCTAGATTAAATTAAATCGCTAAACGAATTAACACCAACAAAACGCTCCACCGTAAAGCCTTCTGCATGCTCTACTCCTATTAAACGACCTAAATCTTTTGATCTATAGTTTATACTTTCTGTGAAATTTTTACTACTTATTGGAGTTTCAGGTTCTTTACTCTTAGGATCAAAAAATTGGGACGAATAAGCTAAAATAGCTGCTGTTTTTCGGTCAATATATCCAGTGACATCAACTACAAAATCTGGCGAAATATTTTTCCATTGAATATAATGGTACACGTGTTTTGGCCGCCAAGGTTCTTGCCAAACATCATCACCATCAAATTTAGTATTTATTTTCACAAGTCCACTTAAAAAACAGGCATCACTTACTAAATTACTGCCTTTGGCATGGTCTATATGGCGATCATCAATTGCGTTACATAATACAATTTCTGGCCTGTATTTTCGAAGCATTCGAATTACGGCTAATTGATGTTCTTTATCATTAATGAAAAATCCGTCAGCAAATTCTAAATTTTCTCTAACAGCAACACCTAAAATTTCTGCTGCTTTTGCAGCTTCTAAATCGCGTAATTCTGCACTACCCCTTGTACCTAATTCACCTCGGGTTAAATCGATTATCCCAACTTTTTTTCCATTAGCAACTTCTTTAGCAATAGTCGCACCTGAACCTAATTCAACATCGTCTGGATGAGCACCGAAGGCTAGTATATCTAATTTCATTTTTATTTTGTTAGGCAAAGGGTTAAAAGTAAAAGTTTATGTGGTTTGTGGTTATATGCTTAAAATTATTCATTCTAAACTCATAACCAACTAAACTCCTAAACTGTTTTCTATTGCTTGTGAAATATCATCAATCAAATCTTCAATTTCTTCAATTCCTATAGAAAAGCGAATTAAGCCGTCTGAAATTCCTTGGTTTTCTCTTTCTTCAGCACTTAATAATGCATGAGATGTTTTTGTTGGTGATAAAAGTGTACTCTCTACACCAGCTAAACTCATAGAAGACTTTACAAGTTGTAATGCTTTTTGAAATTTATAAGCATCAATGGAATCATTTAATTCAAATGAAAGCATGGCACCAAAGCCTTTCATTTGGGCTTTTGCTAATTCATGATCTGGGTGACTTGGTAAGCCTGGGTAATACACAGCTTTCACATTTTTATTTGTGTATAAAAATTCAGCCATTTTCTGAGCGTTCTCATTTTGAGCTTTCACACGGATTCCCATAG
This sequence comes from Cellulophaga sp., assembly GCA_030731855.1. GTDB lineage: Bacteria > Bacteroidota > Bacteroidia > Flavobacteriales > Flavobacteriaceae > Cellulophaga. Next base: position 3,582 of record JANQTG010000246.1, read on the forward strand.
TTTTTAAGCTACGTTCTAATAACCAAACTGTGTAATCGCTTAAACTACCTCCGAAATTTTTTGCTAAATGAAAAATTCGATCCATATGTTCTGTAGTTGAAGCTACTGCTCCAGCTAAAATATCAGAGTGGCCGCCCATATATTTAGTGGCACTATGAATAACAATATCAATCCCAAAATCTATTGGGTTTTGATTTACAGGACTTGCAAATGTGTTATCAATCATCGAAACCAATCCGTGCTTTTTAGCGATTTTTGCGACTGCCGCTAAATCAGTAATTGTCAATAAAGGATTAGATGGCGTTTCAATATATATAACCTTCGTGTTTTCTTTTATTTTGGCTTCAAAATGTTTGGGTTGTAAACCATCTGTAAAAGAATAAGAGATTCCGAATTTTTGAAACTCTTCAGTTACTAAATTATAAGTGCCGCCGTATAAGGTTTTTTGCAGTACTACGTGATCACCAGAGCTTAAAAACGCCATTAACGATGTGCTTACGGCAGCCATACCGCTACCAAATATCATGGCAGCTTCGGCATGTTCTAAAGCGGCCACTTTTTTTGATAAAGCGACTTGGTTTGGGGTGTTAAAGTATCGAGGATATCGTTTTACTTCTACATCCTCAAAGGCGTAAGAAGTACTCATGTATAAAGGAGAAATAGCTCCTTTAAAAACAGTGTCTTCTAATTCTCCGAAATGAGTGCAAATGGTATTTAGGCCTAATTTTTTTGTGCTCATAATTTTAAAAATAAGTATAGGATTAAGGTGCTGTTAAAATTATAAATGCAGTTTATTTTTTAGTGTTGAAGATTCGATATCTCCAAAAACTCAATGCGCCAAGTACTATAACAGCAAATACTAGATAATAAATAAACGTTGGTGTTATTACTTGAGCTCCACTAGCATAGCTGTGCAAGCCTGCAAGATAAAAATTTACACCAAAATAAGTCATCATAATACTAGCAAAAGCTACAACACTTGCAAAATTAAAAATCCATTTGCCACGCAAACCTGGTACTAATCGCATATGTAAAACAAAAGCATAAATCATAATAGAAATAAGGGCCCAAGTTTCTTTTGGATCCCAGCCCCAATAACGACCCCAACTTTCATTTGCCCATTGTCCGCCTAAAAAGTTACCAATAGTTAACATAATTAAACCAACAGTGAGCGCTAGTTCATTAATAACCGTTAATTCTTTAATATTATGCTCAATTTTTGCTTTGTTCTTGTTATTCATTAAAAGCATTAAAATTAAGGATACAACACCCAAAATCATACCCACCGTTAAAGGCCCATAACTCCCAACAATTACTGAAACGTGAATCATTAACCAATAACTATCTAATACAGGCTGTAAGTTAGCAATTGCGGGATTTACCCAATTTTCATGCGCTACCCAAAGTAACATAGAAGCTATAAAAGATACTGAAGCCACGGTAATATCGCTTTTCTTACTAAATGCCAAGCCCATCCCCATAGTAGCCCAAGAAACAAAAATGATACTTTCATAAGCATCGCTCCATGGTGCCCTGCCAGCAATATACCATCGCAAAATTAAACCAGCAGTATGTATGATAAACATCATCCAAATAAAAATTTTAAATGTACTAATTCCTATCCGTAATAGTTTTCGATCTTTAAAAATTTGAAAGATCAAAAAGAAGAACATTAATAAACCAACTAAAGCATAAAATTTATACAAACGATTAAAAATATCTGCCTTATTATAAAATACCTCTGCATTTACTCTACTGTCAGACGGCAAGACTTCAGAACCATGATTTTTCTGATTTTTTTTGAATGCTTTTAATAATTCGTCTGCATTTGAAAAATCATTCGTTTTAATAGCCTTGCGTAAAGTCATTACATACAAAGGCAGACCATTATTTATAAAATTACCATACAAAGAATCACTTACTTGAAAATTTCCTGAACGGTATTCAACAGCTGAAATCCACTTGTTGTTTTCATCTTCTAAAAGAGGAAATATTTTTAATATGTCGCCACCAAGCGTTCTGTTTAAAAGTCCTAATCGTAAATAGGTGTCTTTTATATCTTTTTGAAACTTATTAGGGTTTGTCGTTGAAAAAGCTTTCTCTAAGAAAGGCTCAAATTTAGATTGGCCTTTTTTGTCAAAAAAATCGGTTGCTTTTACATAGGTTTGATCGCTTGGAACCCCTATTATTTTCCGAATACTATCGTTGATTCCTTTTCTATCTAACGCAATAAATTCTATATTATACCAAAGTGCCGGATTTAATATCATGGAAACCAGTACTTGATCAGAATTTAAATCTTTATATGCATTTTTATAACTTAATTTTCTTAATAGTTCTGAAGAGTACGTATTAATAGGCTTCATACGACCACCTTCATCTTGAATCACTAATTTACCAAAGGCTTGTGCGTGTTCTTTTGGTACTATGGTAGTTTGTAAAATAGAATCTAATTGTGATTCCGTGGGTTCTACAACATGATCGTGACCGTCATCTGCTGAATGAACTTCACTCGTGTTTTGTGTATGGTTATGACCATCATCTTCACTATGTGTTTCTTGCGCTTGCAGTCCTAAATTTAAGCTTAAAAGAAACATTAAAGAAAGTATTGTTTTTTTCTTAGTATTAAGTTTATCTAAAGATGCTGATAAATCTTTAAATCTGGTTTTTCCAAAAAACATTATACCCAATAAACCTAGGTATAATAAAAAATATCCAATATACGTAATCCATGTTCCCCAAAAGTCATGACTTACAGATAAACCCGTACCCTTTTCATCTGGGTCAAAATTAGCCTGAAAAAAACGATATCCCTTATGGTCTAATACATGATTCATAAAAATATCATAATCAAAAGGACGTTCATCTTCTACGGTTACTTTGCTCATAAAAGACGAAAAACCTCTTTCCGTACCAGGGTATTTCTCGGCAATAAAATCATTTAATTTTACATTAAAAGGCAATTCATATTCTTTTGAAGCATAGCGCATAGTAAATTCTAAACCACCAACCATTATTGGATCTGTATAATCGGCTGAACCTTGTCCGCCTAGTATTTTTTGTTGAACCGTTTCACCGTTTGAACTTATTTCAAGAACAATGGCATCTCTCGTATTTTCAGTTATTTCTTCTTCAGGTACTTTTACAATTCCATAAGAACCGTTCATTAAAGGGTCAGGAAAAACAAATTGCATTCCTGCGGCATTATACAACGAACGCAATTGTAATGTTTGTAAGCTGTCTTTTAATAACAGACCTTTAAACTGGTCTGCCATTCGCATAAAATCACCTTCAAAAGCAGATTTAATTTGATAGGTACTATCCGTAGTAATAATGTTTATAGCTCCATCTGTTGGTTTATTCAAAGAAAATAACACATTATGAATGCTAGATACTTCTCCGTTTTCTAAATAATGATCATGGCGTTCTCCTCCACTCGATTCTACGATTTTTAAATACTGTTTTCCGTTTTCATCAGGAATTAAGCCTTCTTTGGCTCCTTCAATAAATTCTACGAAAGAAATTTTAAAATCTTGTCCGTTAAAATTTTGTCGCCATGGTAAAGTAGATTTTATGCCTTCTGAAGTTATAATCACATCGTCTTCAAGAGGTTTTCTGAGTTTTTTACCATCAATCATTCCATCCACATTTACGTTTAAGAATGTTTTATCTGAATAAAACACTTTTTCAGATGCTCCTTCCCGAATCGGCATCATACCTTCAAAACTAATATAGCGCGTTACAAAAGCACCTACAATAATTAAAATCCAAGAGGCATGCAATAATAAAACAGGCCATTTACTCCATCTAAATAATTTATAACGAAACATATTTCCCGCAAAGTTGATCACGAAAAAAACCATAATAGCCTCGAACCACCAAGCATTATAAATATAAATACGAGCTGTAGCTGTACTGTACCAACTTTCGATAAATGTACCGAAGGCCATTGCAGTGGCAAAAACAATAAATAATACAGCCATTAAACGTGTAGAAAATAGATACTTTTTAAGTACTTCGATCATGAGAAATAACCATTTAAATTTCAGTATGCAAAAGTACGGTCTTTTAAGACTATTTGAAAAGTAAATAATTGTAAAAGCCGGCTTCAGATGTTAATTATTTCTTATATTTTTAAAAAACCACATAAAATAATAGTAAAGCTATTATTGCTTGTATTATCGCTAAAATTAAATTGAAATAGCAAAACCATAATTTCTAAAATTTGTACTTTTGAGGATGATTTCAATCGTACTTATTGGCACAGGTAATGTCGCAACCCAGTTGTTTGATACTTTTTTGAATTATAAGCAGCTGAATGTGCTACAAGTTTTTGGCAGAACCGATACATCATTAGCGTATTTTAATTCTAAAACCGCCACCACCAAACACTACAATCAACTTTTGAAAGCAGATGTCTATATTATTACGGTAAGTGATGATGCCATTAGCAACGTTGTGAATAACTTATTACATTTAAATGGCTTGGTAGTGCATACTGCTGGCAGTGTTTCTTTAGAAGCTCTATCTCCATTAAAAAACAAAGGTGTTTTTTACCCATTACAAACTTTTACGAAAGGAAAAAAATTAGATTTTAAAACGATTCCGATTTGTTTGGAAACTCAGAATAAAAAAGATTATAGTACCCTAAAAATTATTGCAGAAACAATATCTGATGTGGTTTATAACATTAACACAGAACAACGCAAAAGCTTACATTTAGCGGCCATTTTTGTGAATAACTTTACCAATTATATGTACACTATAGGTAATGAAATTTGTGAAGAAAATAATATTCCTTTCGATATTTTGACCCCATTAATTCAAGAAACTGCACTAAAAATTAATACGCTTTCACCTAATGCAGCACAAACTGGTCCGGCAAGGCGGAATGACATTCAAACGATGCAAACCCATTTAGAACAATTAAGGTCTAAAGACAATCAGAAAATATATAAATTATTAAGCGAGTCAATTCAGAAAAAATATAAAAACCTTTAAGTTTAGGTATTTAAAAGAATAGCATAAAATGGAAAAAAGTTACAAAGAATATTTACAAAACATAACTACGTTTATTTTTGATGTGGACGGAGTTTTTACTGATGGTAGTTTATTAATCACTAGTACTGGTGAAATGCTTCGAAAAATGAATGTTAAAGATGGTTATGCCTTAAAAACTGCGCTAACAAAGGGTTATAACGTGTGCATTATTTCTGGTGGCACTAATGAAGGTGTTCGCGAACGTTTAAGTGCTTTGGGAGTTGCCGATATTTATTTAGGAGCGCACCAAAAAGAAAAGCCTTTTCAAGAATTTTTACAAACGAAACAGATTAAACCCGAAGAGGTGTTGTATATGGGTGATGATTTACCCGATATTCCTGTCATGAAATTAGTAGGCTTAGCTACTTGTCCGCAAGATGCCGTGCAAGAAGTAAAAGCGATTTCAAACTATATTTCGCATAAAAATGGCGGCGAAGGTTGCGTCCGCGATGTTATTGAACAAGTTTTAAAAGTTCGGAGCGATTGGTATGGTAATTTCGATGCTCAAAATGCTTAAATTTTATGTGGACAGAAAAATTAAAAACCTTAGATATTATTTTAGCTTCTGGCTCGCCAAGAAGAAAACAATTCTTTGAAGACTTAGCTGTTGATGTAACTATTGATGTGAGACCTGTTGATGAAATTTATCCTGAATATCTAAAAGGAAGCGAAATATCTGATTATTTAGCCATTTTAAAAGCCTCAAAATTTAAGGAAACACTGACTAAAAATCAAGTAGTGATTACTTCTGATACCGTGGTTTGGCATAAAAATCTTTCCTTAGCAAAACCAGCTGATAAGGAAGAAGCCTACCAAATGCTTAAAACCTTATCTAATGATTGGCATGAGGTTATTACTTCCGTTTGTTTCACCACTGCAATAAACCAAAAAACAGTAAATAGTACCACATTTGTAAAATTTAAAGCCCTCACTGATGACGAAATTTGGTATTATATAAATACGTTTAAACCTTTTGATAAGGCGGGCGGATACGGAATTCAAGAATGGATAGGACTTATCGGCATTGAAGAAATTAAAGGTTCGCACGCTAACGTAGTGGGTTTACCAACACATTTGGTGCATAGCATGCTTATTGAATTAGCTGGTTGTTAGTTGTTCGTTGTTGCTTGAAAATTAAATTTGACTTTCAACATTTGACTTTCGACTTTGTTCCTTTTGTCTTTCGACATAATATTGAGTAATTTTATAAAAAAAATCATGAAAAATTATAGACTACTAAAATTAAACTTTGCGCTCCTGTTTGGAGCAGTAGCAGTTTTAAATTCTTGTAAAGAAACTCCCATAAAAAATATAGAAAATAAAGATATAGCAGAAGCTGTAGAAATTAATGTAGCCCAAAAAAAACAACTAAGCGATGAATTTAAAAAATACTGGTATGCTGGTAAGGCTGAAATAACCTCGTATACGCTAAAACAATCGCGCTATGGAGAATTAAGAGATGGTTCGGTGGTTTTTATTTATGTTACTGAACCGTTTTCTGCCGAAAAACAGGTGAAAGCCGATGCCCAAAATGCTGATAATATTCCTGTTTTAAAATTAAATAGCACCAAAAATTACCTTACTGGAATTTATCCTTATTCTATCATGACCAGCAGTTTTTATCCTGTATATGATAATTCAAACGCTTTAAAAGTTACTTTTTCGGCACAAGAATGGTGTGGTCAGGTGTACGCGCAGTTAAATAACAAAGAAAATTTCGAGATAACATCACACTCTTATTTTGAAAAAGAAGGTGATCAAGATTTTTCTCTTGATAAAACATTACTTGAAGATGAAATTTGGAATAAAATCAGAATAAACCCAGCAAATCTGCCCACTGGGGAGATCAAAATTATTCCTTCTTTTGAGTATATTAGAGTGTACCATAAAGAAATGAAAATTCAAAATGCGGTGGCTAAAATGGAAATTCTTGAAAACGGACTCACATCGTACAGCATTAACTACCCAGAACTTCAACGATCTTTAAGTATTATCTTTACCTCTGATTTCCCGCATAGCATTGAAAGTTGGAATGAAACCATTACCAACGGTACTTTAATTTCTTCGGGTCAAAAAAAGAAAAGAATTATAACACCTTATTGGGAACAAAATAGCAACAGTGACTTATTTTTGCGCGATAGTTTGGGATTATGATTATTAATAAAAAGAACGATGAAAAAAAGTTCAAGCACAAGTTCAAGTTCAAAATGTTTTTAATGTAACAATGATTGATTGGAAGAATATTTTAATGCAACTATAAATTAGACCCATAATCCACACCAAAAGACTATCAACGGGCAACCAACCAACAACCATCAATTAACAAAGAACCTTAAATGAAACAATTTTTTATCAATCATCAAGAAGAACTACTATCCTCAGTAATAACGATTATAGTTGTTTTGATTTTAAAATTTATTTTTACCAAGGCAGTAAAAAAAGTAGGTAAAATTGGTGATTTTGATAAGGTAAGAACCAATCTTATTATAAAATATATTTCTATCGCGCTTACTATTATTGCCATTGGAGTATTAATCCCAATTTGGAGTGTTAATGTTAAAGATTTAGGCGCTATTCTAGCATCCGTTTTTGCCGTTATTGGTGTTGCTTTATTTGCACAATGGTCTATTTTAAGCAATATAACAGCAGGTGTTATTATCTTTTTTTCTTATCCTTTTAAAATAGGAAATTCCATCAGAATTTTTGATAAAGAAATCCACGAAAACGAAAAAACCGGACATGAAATTTTTGTTATTGAAGATATTAGAGCATTTCACCTTCATTTACGTAGAAGTAATGGTGAAATTTTGACCTACCCTAATAATTTAGTTTTGCAGAAAGGTGTCGCTCTTGTGCATACTTATGAATACAACCAAGAACAGCAAATTGCTGAAAATATTGATTAGTTCTAATAAGTTTTGTTAAAGTAGTTTAAAAAAATAGGTGCAGCCTATTTATATATTTATATTTGGGAACCAACTAAATTATAAATAACTATGGGTCGGATTATCGGATTGTTTTTAATACTGATTTTTTCTTCAAATGTAATGACCGGCCAAGCGCCAAAAAAGCTAAATTCATCCGAAATATATGTAGCCCTTCAAAAATTAAACTTTTTAGGTAAAGCGCTATATATTGCTGCACACCCTGATGATGAAAACACCCGACTTATATCTTATTTAGAAAATGAAATAAAAGCCGAAACTGCCTACTTGTCTTTAACAAGAGGAGACGGTGGTCAAAACTTAATAGGCCCTGAACTCTCAGAATTATTAGGTGTTTTACGCACACAAGAACTTCTTGCCGCGAGGCGAGTTGACGGTGGAGAACAGTTTTTTACTAGAGCAAAAGATTTTGGATATTCTAAACATCCAAAAGAAACTTTGAAAATTTGGGATAAAGATCTGGTTTTGAGTGATGTTGTATGGATTATAAGAAACTTTAAACCTGATGTAATTATAAATCGTTTTGATCACAGAAGTGCTGGAACTACGCATGGGCATCATACCGCATCGGCTATCTTAAGTCTTGAAGCTTTTGATTTAGCTAATAACGCCACTATTTATCCCGAGCAATTATCAAAAACAAGTGTTTGGCAACCCAGACGCATTTTTTTTAATACCTCCTGGTGGTTTTATGGAAGTCAAGAAAAATTTGATGAAGCCGATAAAACCAACCTTTTAAGTTTAGATACGGGAAGTTTTTATCCTAATTTAGGCTTGTCAAATAATGAAATTGCCGCAATGGCAAGCAGTCAACATTTATGTCAAGGTTTTGGCAGACTTACTTCTAGAGGCTCTGAAACTGAATATATTGAGCTTTTAAAAGGAGATTTACCAAAAGACAAAAGCAATCTTTTTAACGGTATTAATACTACTTGGTCTAGAATAGAGGGCGGCAAAGCTATTGGTGATATTTTATACGAAATTGAAAATAACTTCAATTTTAAAAATCCTTCAACACACGTAGCCGATTTATTGAAAGCCTATAATTTACTTCAAAAAAGGACAGATAGCTATTGGGTTGACTCAAAATCAAAAGAGTTGTTGGCTATTATAGAATCTGTTACTGGTTTGTATTTAGAAGCTTCTGCTGAAAACGCATCCTCCTACCCTAGCGGAAAAATTAATATTAATATTGAAGCTTTAAACAGAAGCACTACCAATATAAAATTAATTTCCGCGTCTATTTCACCCACCACAACTAATAATGACAATATCGATTTGATCAATAATAAAAAATTCAATTTCGATATTAACCTAGCAATTCCTGAAAATGCTGCGTACACCAATTCGTATTGGCTAAATGAAAAAGGAGATTTAGGAAAATATAATGTTGAAAAACAAGAGCTGATTGGCGCGTCAGAAACACCCAGAGCGTATAAGGTTTATTTTAAACTAAACATTGGGGGCACCATACTTACTATAGAAAAACCTGTGGTGCACCGTTATTCAAAATCAGATAAAGGCGAATTATACCAACCTTTCGAGATTTTACCTAAAGCAACAGCGAGCATAAAAGACAAAATATTAATTTTTTCGGATGGTACTCCCAAAGATGTTGCCGTAGTTGTTAAAGCGCATAAAGAAAATACTGCAGGTGAACTAGAATTACAATACCCTAATGGATGGGCGATTGACAGCAAAAGCAAATCGTTTAACATTCAGAAAAAAGGTGACGAGCAAACACTATTTTTTAAACTAACGCCGCCAAGTACAGAAGACGAAAGTTATATCTATCCTATAATTAAAATAGATGGACAAGAAATAAACAAAGAATTAATTACAATCAACTACGATCATATCCCGCAACAGTCTGTTTTAATGCCTTCCGAGACAAAGGTTGTGCGCCTGAACATTAAAAAAGCGGGACAATATATAGGATATATTGTTGGCGCTGGTGACGCAGTTCCCGAAAGCTTAACTCAAATTGGCTATACGGTACAAATTATTGATCCGGCCGCTATTACCATAACAACAGAACTACAAAAATATGATGCGATTGTTATGGGAATTAGAGCCTATAATGTAGTCCCAGAATTAAAATTTAAACAAAAATTACTGCTAGATTATGTAAAAAATGGTGGAACACTAGTGGTGCAATATAATACAGCCGGACGATGGGACAACCAATTCAAAGAAATTGCTCCTTTTGATTTGCAATTATCTAGCGATAGAGTTACCGAAGAAGATGCCAAAGTTACCATTATTGCAAAAGATAATAGTTTAGTAAATTTTCCGAATACCATTACTTCAAAAGATTTTGATGGATGGATTCAAGAACGGGGTTTATATTTTCCGAGAACATGGGCCAATGAATTTACGCCGATATTAAGTATGAACGATGTAGATGAATCTGCAAAAACAGGAAGCTTATTAATAGCACCTTACGGAAAAGGTCATTATATTTATACGGGACTTAGCTTTTTTAGAGAATTACCAGCTGGCGTAACTGGAGCCTATAAATTGTTTGCAAACATGTTATCTGTAGGCAAAGAAACTACGATAACAAAATCACCAAAAAATTAAGTGTTATGAACGAAAAATTTATTTGGAAAAAAGAGTATTCTATTGTTTTACTCATCAATATTTTCTACATCATAATTTTTTATTTTATAATGACAGGTAACCGATAATATGGAAACACTAGATTGGAGTATCTTAATTGGAACCCTTGCATTTATTGTTGGTTACGGCGTTTGGAAAACCAAAGGAAGTAAAAATGTAAATGATTACGTTCTTGGAGGTAATGAGGCTAACTGGGCAACAGTAGGTCTCTCCGTTATGGCAACGCAAGCCAGTGCAATTACCTTTTTGTCTACTCCTGGTCAAGCTTTTCATGATGGTATGGGCTTTGTACAGTTCTATTTCGGACTTCCATTGGCCATGGTTATTATTTGTATTGTTTTTGTACCATTGTACCATAAATTAAAAGTTTATACGGCATACGAATTTTTAGAATCTAGATTCGATGTTAAAACCAGAACACTTGCGGCAATATTATTTTTGATTCAACGTGGATTAGCAGCCGGAATAACTATTTATGCACCATCTATAATTCTATCGGCAGTTCTCGGCTGGGATTTATTCACACTTAACATTATTATTGGTGCCATAGTAACTATTTACACGGTTTCAGGCGGAACGAAGGCGGTAAACGTGACACAAAAGCAGCAAATGTTTATTATTATGTTGGGAATGTTTGTGGCGTTTTTCTTTATACTGGGCTACTTACCATCTGATATAACGTTTAGTAAAGCTTTAAAAGTTGCTGGGGCCAGTGGAAAATTAGACATCTTAAATTTTGAATTCGATACTTCAACGCGATATACTTTTTGGAATGGAATGACAGGCGGACTTTTCTTATTCCTAGCTTATTTTGGAACAGACCAGAGTCAGGTACAGCGCTATTTATCAGGAAAATCGGTACGTGAAAGTCAATTGGGTTTAATTTTCAACGGAATTTTTAAAATCCCAATGCAATTTTTTATATTACTAGTTGGAGTTTTGGTGTTTGTCTTTTATCAATATAATCCATCACCTTTAAATTTTAATCCAGCAGCAACTGCGGCGGTATTAGAATCTCAATATGCAGATGACTACAGATTACTACAAAAAGAGCACGAAGAACTCGGTATGGAGAAAAAAATGGCTCAAGATAAATTTTCAGCTGCTTTGGATATTAAAGAATATGACGCTACTGTAGATGCTAAACAAAATATAATTCGCGTTAACGAAAAAGATAAAAAAAATAGAGAAGCAGCTAAAACCTTAATTAAGCAGGCGGATAACAATACAGAAACCAACGATAAAGATTATGTATTTATCCATTTTATTTTAAACTACCTGCCAAAAGGTTTAATTGGTTTGTTATTAGCCGTTATTTTATCGGCGGCAATGTCTTCAACAGCGTCCGAATTAAATGCTTTGGGTACTATTACGTCGCTGGATATTTTTAAACGTCATACCGATAAAAATGGCGAAAAGTCACAAGAATATTACGTAGCCGTTTCAAAATGGTTTACCCTTGTTTGGGGTGTTATTGCAATTGCGATTGCTTGTGTTACAAATTTATTTGATAATTTAATTCAGCTTGTAAATATTATAGGCTCTATTTTTTACGGCAATGTTTTAGGAATTTTTCTTTTAGCCTTTTTTGTAAAGTTCGTAAAAGGCAATGCAGTATTTATTGCCGCCATCGTAACCCAATTACTTATTTTTTTAATTTACTACTCTTTTATTTATGTATATGATGACGGTCAAGAAAAAATTAGCTACTTACTCTTAAACTTAATTGGTTGCTTACTGGTTATGGGAATTTCTATCTTTTTTCAAGTCTTTGATAATGTGTTGAAACGGCCTTTGAGGAATAGTGATGTTTAAAGAATTATTGAGTTAAAATTTTTAAACTCAACTAAGAGTTTGAACATTCCAATAAGCACACTATTTATTATAGCCATTGTTTGCCCAACATTTTACTAAGTTTGTAGTAGTTTCAGCAATTTTTTCGGATCGTCTCGATTGTCCCAAAATGCAGTAACGATTATATTGATATTTTGAATTTGATAAAGAATACTGTAATGCCCCATTATTAAAGCCCTTGTTGATTTGAAGCTAGTCGATTTTCCCATTTCAGGATATAGTTTCAAAATAGCTGTCCGTTCCTAATCGTAATATTTAGTTTTTTTGAATATATAGTACTTTTGTTTCGTTTGTTCCAGTATCTGAAAACATTATCTCTTTGTTTTATAGCGGTGTTTGTCCAAAATAACGTTAATCCATCCATTCAGAATCAGTTTTTTTCAACTCAGATTCTGAAATAAGATTTCCATTTTCAATATCCTTTTCGCTTAATAAAAGCATTTCGATTTGGTACGAATCCAGTTGTAATTCCGTATCGGTTTCAGCAGAATTCAAAATTGCCTCGATGGCCGCTAACAAATCCTCGTTCTTAGCCACCATAATTCTGTCAACTAATCGGTTTCTTAAAGATTCCAAAGTTTTCATATTAAAATTTTTAATAAATTTCGATAATTTTTATGATTATTGCAAATGTTGTACAAGTAGTTACTATATTCTTGAACGAAACTTTTAATAAATTAATAAAGCTTTATTAATGGGTTCTTGTGAAAAGTTTGTTCGCAAAAAAAACGCCATAAGAATTTTCTTATGGCGTTTTTAAAGTTTAAGTATTCAACGGAATTACATCGCTCCCCATTCTTTTAAAGAATCGGTATTCATTTTAACGTAATCCATATTTTTAGCCTCTTGTGCACCTGCTAAAGATTTTTTAGCTGCTGCAATGGCGCCTTTTTTATCACCAGCTTTAGCGTAAATAAGTGATTGTTGTCTTAATTGCCAATATGCAGGTTTTTCAGTTAAAGACATTGCTTTATCCATCCATTCTTTAGCTTTAGAAATATCTTTGTCAGCACTTAAATAATACACAGCTGCTGCATAGTAATCGCCTGCACCTGCACCATTCATTACTTTATTAATGTTAGCAGTAACTGTAGCATCTGTAGGCACTTCAAAAGGAATAGCTACCTTAGTATCTCCCCAAGAAATTACTAAATGAGCACCGTTATCCGATAAATGATTAATAGCAATTGTAAACGATTCTACTTTCTCAGCTAATTTTGTAGGGTTTGCTTTTACAATAGCCGCCACTTTACTGGCATCCCAATTTTGAGGAGTTCCCCAATTTTCAGTATCTGAATAAAAAGTTACTTCCCAAACACTTTCGCCTGGCGTACTAAAAATAGCATAAGACCCAGCTTTTAAACTTTTACCCCCAACAATAACATCATTACTAAAAGTAATTACACTGTTTTTGTTTGCACCAGTTCTCCACAAAGTATTGTAAGGTACTAAATCACCAAAAATAGTTCTGCCACGCATAGCGGGTCTTGAATACTCTAAAGTAACATCAGTTAAGCCAACTACTTGTTTTACTGTAGCAGCAGGACTCGGTTGTGGTGTTGTTATTTGTGCATTTAAAGAAAAACTTGCACTAACCATAAATAATAATAAAACTAATTTTTTCATGTCTAAGTTGTTAATTTTCAACAAAGCTAATCATAAAGCTATTCTCAATTGTTAATAAATACTTAAATCAGCTCAGATAATAGAATTATTAATACCATCATTTTAAAGAACTAATATTTATTTTTTGTTTAACCTTATATTTTTTTTATTAAACGTTTATAATTCTATATTTGTATGTCGTTAACTTATTAGTCGAACCTAATTAATTTTTTAACAAGTATAAAGAATGAAACTACATCAGCTACACGCTAAGCAAACATTACCTATTTCACAACAAGTAGCTTGGGACTTTTTGTCGGATCCTAAAAATTTAAAAGTAATAACTCCTGATGCTATGGGGTTTCAAGTTTTATCAGGTGCAGATAGAAAAATGTTTTCAGGTCAGATTATACAATATAATGTAACGCCTTTTCCAGGTTTTACAACACGCTGGGTTACTGAAATTACGCATGTTGAAGAAGGCAACTATTTTGTAGATGAACAACGTTTTGGCCCTTATACGTTATGGCATCACAAACATTTTATAAATGTAACCCCTGACGGTGTAGAAATGGAAGATATTATCGATTATAAGGCGCCTCTCGGAATTTTAGGCCAGCTTGCGAATGCACTATTCATTAAAAAACAATTAAAACAAGTATTTCAGTACCGAGAAGATAAACTAATAGAATTATTCGGAAAGGTAGAAAATAAACCTACTATTTTGGAGTTAAAAACTATTTAGATTTGGTTGACATTTGTTTGTTTACGGTCATTACAACTAAGAATTAGAATTTAAAAAAATAATTGCTTAACGCTTAGTATTAAAGTCTAAGCTATTAAAAAAAAAAAAAACGGCTTAAAGCGCAATGCTAAAAGCATAAAGTTTAAAAAAATTATGAAAAAGAATATATTACTTATCGGAGGTTCTCACGGAATTGGCTTTGCAATGGCTAGCGAACTACAAAAAGAGCATAATGTATATGTAGCCTCTAGAACTAAAGAAGAATTAGGTGATTTAAACATTACACATATTTCTTTTGATGCAACAACAGATACATTAGATACTACTGCACTCCCAGAACAATTGCATGGTTTTGTGTATTGTCCAGGAAGCATAAACCTTAAGCCATTTAAAATGATGAGTGTTGACACTTTTTATGAAGAAATGGAAATCAATTTCTTTAGCCTAGTAAAGGTGGTTAAAACAATTATTTCTAGAATGGCAGAAAAATCGAGTATGGTATTTTTTAGCACTGTAGCCGTAGGCACAGGCATGCCTTTTCATACCAGTGTTGCTGCGGCAAAAGCAGCAATAGAAGGTTTTGCAAGATCTTTGGCAGCTGAATATGCTCCAAATATTCGTGTGAATGTAGTAGCACCTTCTTTAGTGAATACGCCTTTAGCTAAAAGACTTTTAAATAATGATAAGAAGATAGAAATGATGTCAGAAAGACATCCTTTAAAACGTGTAGGCGAAGCTAGTGATATTGCCGAGATAGCATTATTTCTGTTGAGTGATAAAAGCACTTGGATGACGGGTCAGGTTGTTGGTGTTGATGGTGGCATGTCAACCTTAAATATCAACTAAAAAATGACTAAAAAAGTTTCAATTTTTTGGTTTCGTCGCGATTTGCGTTTAGATGATAATGTAGGTTTTTTAGCTGCGCTAAAAAGTGACTATCCTGTGTTACCCATATTTGTTTTTGATAAAGACATACTCGACAAATTACCTAAGGACGATGCGCGTGTTTCTTTTATTTTTGAAACGCTACAAAAAATGCGAAGCGAACTACAAGAGCATCACAACAGTGCTATCGCTTTCTTTCATAGTAATCCAATTTCTGTATTTGAAACCTTGTTAAGTGATTATGATGTGCAAGAAGTTCATGCGAATCGTGATTATGAACCTTATGCCAAAGAAAGAGACGAAGCGATTGAGAAACTATTATCACAAAAAAACATCACTTTCAGAACACATAAAGACCAAGTAATTTTTGAAAAAAACGATGTTTTAAAAGACGATGGCGACCCTTATGTAGTGTATACACCCTTTAAAAACAAATGGAAATCAATTTTTAATATTGAGAAAGATTTAGAAATTCACTACACCAATGGCCACTTAAAAAACTTAATAAAACATTCTAAACTCCCTAATCTAAGCTTATCTGAAATGGGATTTCAGAAATCAAACATTGAAGTACCTGACTATACCGCTACTCCAACTTTAATTGCCAATTATGAAGATACACGCAACTATCCTGCTATAGAAAACGGGACTTCTAGATTGGGTCCACATTTGCGCTTTGGTACAGCATCGGTTCGTAAAATGATGAAGAAAGCCATTGCAGAAGAGAATGAAATTTTTTGGAGTGAATTAATATGGCGCGAATTTTTTATGCAGATCTTATGGCATTTTCCACATACCCAAAACAAAGCATTTCGCTCTAAATACGACCGTATTGAATGGCGTAATGACGAATCAGACTTTGAAAAATGGAAAAATGGTACAACAGGTTATGCATTAGTAGATGCTGGCATGCGTGAATTAAACACTACGGGTTTTATGCATAATCGTGTACGCATGTTAACCGCAAGTTTTTTATGTAAACATTTGTTGATCGACTGGCGTTGGGGAGAAGCTTATTTCGCAGAAAAATTATTAGATTATGATATGAGTGCTAATGTAGGTAATTGGCAGTGGGCTGCTGGTTCTGGCGTAGACGCAGCACCTTATTTTAGAATATTTAATCCTATGACTCAGGTAGATAAGTTCGATAAACAAAAACAATATATTAACAAATGGGTACCTGATTTACAAGAATTAACATATCCTGATAAAATGGTAGATCATAAAATGGCACGTGAACGCTGTTTAAAAACATATAAAGAGGCACTTGATTAGTATTAAAACTATTACCGCAGAAGAAACATATTCTTTACGCCACAGTGTTATGTGGCCAAACCAACCGATTTCTTTTGTAATGCTTTCCGATGATGAAAAAGGAATTCATTTCGGTTTGTTCGTAAATGAAATACTTACGAGTGTAATTTCATTATTTATTAGTGATAAAAAAGCGCAGTTTAGAAAGTTTGCGACCTTAAAACACGAACAAGGTAAAGGATACGGCACAAAGTTATTAAAGCATACTATTAATTTTGTAAGCGCTAAAACTATGGAAGAATTGTGGTGCAATGCAAGAACCGATAAAACAAAATTTTATAAAAAATTTGGCTTTACCGAAACTAAAAAAAAATTTACGAAGGAGAATATTGATTTTGTAATTTTGGAAAAAAAATTAAAATAAAATACGTTATTTAAATATTAAAATCTAATAGCTTATGAAATATTATTTAATGATATCGTTTTTTTGTTTGTTTCAGTTCGCACGATCTCAAGACTTTAATTTTTCTATAGATCATACTACGTTAATTGTAAATGATTTAAAAGCTACCGGAGATTTTTACGAAAAAGTATTAGGTTTAAAAGAAATTGATCACCCGACAAAAGACCCAAATTTTAGGTGGTTTTCACTAAACGGAAATACGCAATTACATTTAATTTATAAAAGTGACATAGTGATGAAAAAGCATAAATCTAGTCACATTTGCCTATCAACACAAAAATTAAACGAAGTAATTGATCATCTAAAATCTAAAAATATTGATTTTGAAGATTGGGATGGTCATAAAGGACAAATAAGACTGCGTGCCGACGGTGTACAGCAAGTTTATATTAGAGATCCAGAAGGTTATTGGATTGAAATTAATGATGCAAAACACTAAGAACACGTACAGTAATCAAAATACAAAATAGATATTCTAAAAAAAATTGCCTAATATTAAAAATATGTCAATGAAAAATAATTTATCAAAAATGATGAGTCTTGATGTTTTTCTATCAGCTGTTAAACCAAAAAATAAAAACATAGCTAGCTTTGAATCTTCAAAACCGAAAATAATGCCGCTTTTAAGCTGGGATATATATAGTTCGTATTTTTTTAATATGAATAATCAGTTTAAGAAAGAGAAAGATATTAGAGAAATCGTAGTTCTTTCTGAGAAATTTGAATGGACTACAGATTTAAAAGTATTATTAGATACCGAAGATTTTGATGCTTTAGTAGTCACAGATCATCAGAAAAAAATTATGTGGGTAAACGATGGTTTCTCAGATATGACAGGATATCCTAAAAATTATGCCATTCACAAAACTCCTTCTTTTCTACAAGGAAAAGATACCTCTGAGGAAACAAAAGAGCGTATTCGACAAAAAATTGCAGCACATATGCCCTTTACTGATGTAATTATAAATTACAGAAAAGATAATACACCTTACAAATGTCAAATAAAAATAATTCCGCTATATGGCAAAGATGC
>JANQTG010000246.1:22127-28717 GCA_030731855.1 Cellulophaga sp.
AAGATAATCAAAAAATTATCTTAAACTAAAAAGAAGTAATTAAAACACCATTTTTAATTACTTCTTTAAAATAAAACACTAATATCATTCAAAATTATAGTCTGGTAATTTTGGCACCAATAGCACGTAGACGTTCATCAATGTTTTCATAACCCCGGTCTATTTGCTCAATATTATGAATGGTAGAAGTTCCTTTAGCGGAAAGTGCAGCAATTAATAACGATACTCCTGCTCTAATATCGGGAGAAACCATAGTTGTGGCTTTTAATGTCGATTTAAAATCGTGCCCAATAACGGTTGCTCTATGCGGATCGCATAAAATAACCTTTGCTCCCATATCTAATAGTTTATCTACAAAGAATAAACGACTTTCAAACATTTTTTGATGAATTAACACCTCGCCTTTTGCTTGCGTGGCAACAACCAGTATGATGCTTAACAAATCAGGAGTTAATCCCGGCCAAGGAGCATCAGCAATGGTTAAAATTGAACCATCTATATAATTTTGAATTTCGTAACCGTTTACGTGGGCAGGAATGTAAATGTCATCTTCTTTACGTTCAATAGTAATACCTAATTTTCTAAAAACGGTGGGTATCTGTCCTAAATCATCCCAGCTTACATTTTTAATGGTTAGTTCGCTTTTGGTCATAGCCGCTAAACCAATCCAACTACCAATTTCAATCATGTCTGGCAACATTCGATGTTCGGTTCCTCCTAAAGCATCGACACCATCAATAACTAATAAGTTAGAACCAATACCCGAAATTTTTGCACCCATTCGGTTCAACATCTTACAAAGTTGTTGCAAATAAGGTTCACAAGCTGCGTTGTATATTGTAGTTGTACCTTCTGCTAAAACCGCGGCCATAACAATGTTTGCTGTACCTGTAACTGAGGCTTCATCCAAAAGCATGTAGCAGCCTTTCAACTTTTTTGCTTCAACACCGTAAAAAGATTCTTCTTTGTTGTATCTGAATTTAGCTCCTAAATTTATAAAACCTTCAAAGTGCGTATCTAAGCGTCTACGACCAATTTTATCACCGCCTGGTTTCGGAATATATCCTTTTCCAAAACGAGCCAACAAAGGCCCGACAAGCATAATAGATCCTCTTAATCCTCTGCCATCTTGTTTAAATTGTTCAGATTGTAAATAGTCTAGATTTACATCATCAGCAACAAAACTATACGTTCCTTGTCCTTTTTTCTGGATTTTTACACCTAAGTCTTCGAGCAGAGAAATTAATTTATTCACATCAACAATATCAGGAATATTGCTAATAATTACTGGCTCCGAAGTTAATAATACAGCACATAAAATCTGTAATGCTTCATTTTTTGCTCCTTGTGGGGTGATTTCACCGTGCAGTTGATGACCACCTTCAATTTTAAACGTTCCCATTTAACGTTGAATATTTTTTAGTATCGTTTTTTACCACGATTATTATTAGTACTTGTGTTTGTGCTTCTGTTTTTTTTATTATTCGAACGGTTCGAATTCTGCTTGGCAGGTTTATTTTTCAAAAACTGCCCACTATCCGTAAGATTTTCACCTTCTGCTGCTAAATCTATTTGGCCGTCACTTAATTCGTGTAGGTGTTTGAAAATAATTTTGTCATCAACGGTGTCTTTATTCCAGTTCAAATAGCATTTTTTCATGTGGTTTGCGATAGCATATTCTAAACCTTCGCGCTTATCACCTTTTTCCCATGAAATAGCAACATCAATCATTAATTTAATGTTGTTACCGTAAAAACGATATTTAGGGAAATTCTGAGGATAACTTAAAGGTGCTGGCCTTTCTTGCAACATTTCTTTACTCGTAATCGGGTAAGGAGAATCTACTTTTAATTTAAAGTCAGACATGATAAATAACTGATCCCATAATTTATGCTGAAAATCAGGAACATCTCTAAAATGTGGTTGTAAATTACCCATTACGCTAATAATAGATTGTGCTACTTTGTTGCGTTCCACATCGTCTTCAATACTGATAGCAAAATCTACCATTTTTTGAAAATGTCGTCCGTATTCTGGTATTATAAGCTGTGATCGCTCCGTGTTGTATTCTAGGTTGAATACTTCGTTGTTGGCTAAACTCAAATTAAAATGTATTAATTAATATAAGAAAGAGGAAAGTATACTCTTAAGGCATGCAAATTAACAAAAATCTGCTATATATACTAAGTTTTAGTAGATTATAAAGAAATTACACCTGCTACTTTTGTTGCTATAACATATTTTTCGATTACCGCATCTGGATTTTCCATTTGTAAACTTATGGAAAGACTAGTGTATTTCTCGTTTTTTGAAAGTTTCTTGATGATTACGGCATTAGTATCATCAAAAACTGATTCGATTTCTTTCACTCCTGTACCTGCTGTAGGAACTATAAATTTGTACAAATAAACAGCAGGCCAAGTACTAGTTTCTAGTAAACGTACTTTTAATTTATCGTAAAATTCATTTTCAGCTGTTGAATCCATTTGTTTTTTTTACAAAGATAATTCTTTAAATAGTAAGCGAAATGGCTTATTCGTAATCCACTCCTAGGAAAAATAAAATAAATAAGATACACGATAATTGAATCGGTAGCATTTTTAAAATAAAAGTCAGATTTAAAAATTTCTTTTATGAAAACGGTCAAATTAAACACGCAGTTTTAAACTTCCCTGATTAAAGTTGACCGTTTTTATTTTTCATTTTTTCATTTTCAATTATTGAAACTCAATACCAAAAACCTGGTACACATATTATCGAATCAATTTCTTGTACTTAATTCGTTTCGGCATTAGATCACCACCTAGACGTTTTTTCTTATTTTCTTCATATTCTGAGAATCCGCCTTCAAAGAAATACACTTCACTATTGCCTTCAAAAGCTAAAATATGAGTACAGATTCTGTCTAAAAACCAACGGTCGTGAGAAATTACCACTGCACAACCAGCAAAGTTTTCTAAACCTTCTTCTAAGGCTCGCAAAGTATTTACATCCAAATCGTTCGTAGGTTCATCTAAAAGTAATACGTTACCTTCTTCTTTTAAGGTCATGGCCAAATGCAAACGGTTACGTTCACCACCAGACAAAGCACTTACTTTTTTATTTTGTTCGCTTCCAGAAAAATTAAATCGACTCAAATAAGCTCTAGAATTTACTTGCTTTCCGCCCATCATCACCAATTCTTGTTCGTTACTAAAGTTTTGCCAAATGGTTTTTTCAGGGTCTATGTTGGTGTGACTCTGATCTACATAAGCAATCTGAGCAGTATCGCCGACAATAAATTCGCCTTTGTCAGCCTTTTCTTCATCCATAATCATCCTGAAAATGGTCGTTTTACCAGCTCCATTTGGCCCTATAACGCCAACAATACCTGCTTGTGGTAACTTAAAATTTAAGTTTTCATACAATAGTTTATCGCCATAGGCTTTGCTTACACCAACAGCTTCAATAACATTAGTACCCAAGCGTGGCCCATTCGGAATGTAGATTTCTAATTTTTCATCAAGTTGTTTTTGATCTTGACTCATTAACTTGTCATAGTTATTTAAACGTGCTTTCTGCTTTGTTTGGCGACCTTTAGCTCCCTGACGCACCCATTCCAGTTCACGCTCTAGTGTTTTCTGGCGTTTTGAAGCAGTTTTGCTTTCTTCTGCCATACGTTTAGATTTCTGATCTAACCAGCTAGAATAATTTCCTTTCCAAGGGATGCCTTCTCCCCTATCTAACTCCAAAATCCAACCTGCCACATTATCTAAAAAATACCTATCGTGTGTTACAGCAATTACGGTTCCTTTATATTCCGCTAAGTGATGTTCTAACCAATGCACCGATTCTGCATCTAAGTGGTTGGTAGGCTCATCTAATAATAAAATTTCTGGTTCTTGTAATAACAATCTGCATAAGGCAACCCGTCTGCGCTCACCACCAGATAAATTCTTGATAGGTGCATCGCCATCAGGAGTACGTAAAGCATCCATGGCTATTTCTAGCTTTGTATCTAATTCCCAAGCGTTTGAAGCATCTATCTGATCTTGCAATTCTGCCTGACGCGCCATAAGCTTATCCATTTTATCAGCATCAGAATACACTTCTTCTAAACCAAACATATCGTTGATTTTATTGTATTCATCCAAAATCGCAACAGTTTCGGCAACACCTTCTCTTACGATTTCTATTACGGTTTTGCTTTCATCAAGTTCAGGTTCTTGTTCTAAATAACCTACTTTATAACCAGGTGAAAAAACAACATCACCTTGAAAGTTTTTATCAACTCCTGCAATAATTTTTAATAAGGTAGATTTTCCAGAACCATTAAGACCTAAAATTCCGATTTTAGCGCCATAAAAAAAGCTTAGGTAAATATTTTTAAGTACTGGCGTATTGGCCGTTTTGTATGTTTTTGTAACTCCAGACATGGAGAAAATTACTTTCTTATCGTCAGACATTTTTTAAGTTATAAGTTTTAAATTTTAAGGGTTAAATGGGTTTTGGGTGTTGATAAAAAAGTTTCAAGTTTCAGGTTTCAAGTTTAAAATTGTTGACGGTTGTTGGTTGTTGGTTATTCGTGAAATGATTTCTGGTTGAAAAAATCGTTGCTCGTTGTTCGTTGTTGGCTGTTCTTGAGAAGAGTAAAATAAACTTTCGACATTAGACTTTTGACCTTAGACAGAAATGAATTTAATTCAATGTTCAACTATCCATTTTCAACTTTTAATTTTCAATTATTAATTATTAACTGTTCATTTTCAATTTTCAATTAAATTTAAACTCTTCCTTTTAAAGCATTAAAAACCCACGCTACTGCTAAAAAACCAACTCCAACGGCTGCAAAGCCATATCCGGCAACTTCATAATATCTGAAAGCACCTAAACCTATTAAAGAAAAGCCCACAAAGATCATAATCCAAGTCGCCCATGCTAAAACAGTATTTTTATTCATTCCCATAATTAAATATCTTTTTGGTTAATTGGTAACATCAAATATCGGTAATTTTAAAGAATTTATCCCATAGAAAAAAACAAAATTATTGCTCAAATGGAAAAACAACACCGGTTATTTGTCTAACTTCATCCAATAAACCTATTAAATCCAAACTATTTTGATGACTCCATAGTTGACTTTCTAATTTATTATTTCGCAAACAAGTATGTACTTCTTGAATTTCATAAAAATAGCCTCTACCTGTGGTCGGTAAATTATTATGAGTTTTTTGACCATCTTTTTCTAGCGTATACCCTTGTGCTTCATGCCATTTGGGGTCTAAAAAAATACTACCTTTTGTACCCGATATTTCAGCTTCCATTCTCGATTTTGAATTTAATCCGCTATACAAAATAGCTTGTGCATCAGAATAATCGAACAACATACTGCTTTGCATTTCTATTCCGGTTTCAAAAAATTTAGACGATGCTTGTATGTTTTCAGGTTTTCCTAAAAGTAAATAGGATAAAAAAATAGGATAAATTCCGATATCTAATAATGAACCACCTGCCAAATCAGGATTTAAGAGTCGGTTAGTATGATCTCGGTGCAAGGCAGGAAAAGCAAAATCGGAATGTATATATTTTATATCGCCAATTACACCATCGCGAATTAATTGTAAAACTTTTAGAATACTCGGATTGAACCTACTCCACAATGCCTCCATCAAAAAGACCTTATTTTCTTTGGCGGTTGCAATCATTTTTTCAACCTCAGCAGTATTCACTCCCATGGGTTTTTCGCATAAAATATGTTTTTCATGCTTCATGGCTTCGATGGCTATTTCGGCATGAAATGAATGTGGCGTAGCAATATAAATTACATCAACTTCTTTACAAGCAAACAAAGCTTCGTAAGTATTAAAATGATGTTTGGCCCGGTATTCCTCCGCAAAAGCTTGTGCCTTTTCTGAACTTCTAGACGCTACGGCCACTAATTCTGCATCTTCGAACAAAAGTAAATCTTTCACAAAATGATTGGCAATGCTTCCCAATCCTACAATTCCCCATTTAACTTTATGACCCATTTTTTTTGATTTGAATTTAGACAAAGTTAATCCTTATCTTTAGGCTTCCAAAAAAGAAACGAATACAGGTATGGATTTAAACTTCAATAAAAACGAAGACCACAATAAATTACTTTTATCAGACTTAAAAAAAAGACTAGCTGCCGTTAGCTTAGGCGGCGGAAAAAGTAGTATTGAAAAGCAGCATAAAAAAGGTAAAATGACGGCAAGAGAACGTATAGATTATCTTTTAGATGATACAGAAAATACAATTGAAATTGGTGCTTTTGTGGGCGACGGAATGTACGAAGAACACGGCGGTTGCCCTTCTGGTGGTGTTATCGTTAAAATAGGCTTTATACAAGGAAAACAATGTATTGTTGTGGCCAATGATGCTACAGTTAAAGCAGGAGCTTGGTTCCCTATTACTGCAAAAAAGAATTTAAGAGCACAAGAAATATCCATAGAAAACAGACTTCCCATTATTTATTTGGTAGATAGCGCTGGGGTTTATTTGCCTTTGCAAGACGAAATTTTTCCGGATAAAGAACATTTTGGACGCATTTTTAGAAATAATGCCATCATGAGCAGTATGGGAATTAC